>DATGWU010000049.1:0-17954 GCA_035299345.1 Rhizobium sp. | reverse complement strand
ACCTGCCGCAGATGGTCGACTACCAGACGGCCGAACCCGCCGGCACCATCGTCATCGACACCAACAACAAGTTCCTCTATCTCGTCCTCGGCGACGGTAAGGCGCGCCGCTACGGCGTCGGCGTCGGCAAGCCGGGCTTCGAATGGGCTGGCCAGCACAAGATCACCCGCAAGGCCGAGTGGCCGGCCTGGAACCCGCCGCAGGAAATGATCACCCGCGAGGCGGCGAAGGGGCATTTCATTCCCGCCCACATGGAAGGCGGCCCGGCCAATCCGCTCGGTGCCCGCGCCATGTATCTCGGCTCGACGCTCTACCGCATCCACGGCACCAACGCGCCGTGGACGATCGGCAACGCCGTTTCGTCGGGCTGCATCCGCATGCGCAACGAAGACGTCGTCGACCTTTACGAGCGCGTGAATGTCGGCACGTCGGTCGTCGTCATCTGACCATTTTGGACAAAACCGCCAGGTTCTTCGCAGTATCCCGCACCATTTCCGCCTTCGCCGACCGCTTTGGACTTGAATCCGCAAGCGAGTCGGCTAAGGCTCTTTCCCGGTATAATTTACGGGGGAAGTCCACCATGTCGAAATACTTGTCCATGCTTGCCGCAGCCGCAATCGCTGCGACGGGCATGCTGGCGCCGGTCGAGGCCTACGCCTTCCAGGCTGCAGCTGCACGGCCTGCCACGGTCACGAACGACGTGACGCTCGTCGCACAGAAGCCGAAGCAGCCGGCGGAAAAGTTCCGCCGCCGCGTCGTGCGGCTCGTCACCGACGAGAAACCCGGCACGATCATCATCGATACCAACAATAAGTTCCTCTACTACGTCGAGGGCGGCAACCGCGCGACCCGTTACGGCGTCGGCGTCGGCCGCGAGGGCTTCGGCTGGTCGGGCGTCGTGAAGATCGGCCGCAAGGAAGAATGGCCGAGCTGGCGCCCGCCGGCGCAGATGCGCGCCCGCGAAGCCGCCAAGGGCCATATGCTGCCGGTGGTACAGGAAGGCGGCATCGACAATCCGCTCGGGGCGCGTGCGATGTACCTCTACAAGGGCGGAAACGATACGATCTTCCGCATCCACGGCACGAACCAGCCGTGGACGATCGGGCTCAACATGTCGTCCGGCTGCATCCGCATGATGAACAAGGACGTCGAGCACCTCTACGAGCGCGCCTCGATCGGCACCAAGGTGATCGTTGTCGGCCCCGGCAACCGGCAGGGCAAGGTGAGCTTCGAAGACCGCGGCATCGACCTTCTGCGGACGATCCTCGGCGGCTGAGCTGATTCGACCGGAACCGGTCCATTTCCGAAGGGTGCGCGAGAAATCGCGCACCCTTTTCCGTTTCCAGCCACGCAGGACACGGAAATGTGATGTCCGCCGTCCTCCGAACCGGCGAGTTCTTTATAGGGCACAACATTCCGGCTGTAAGTGATGCAAAATAGGAACAGACTTGGTCCTTGACACCACCTAATATGTTGTCGAGCTCAAACAGCAGAACCAGGTTGCCCCATGTCGAAAAAAATCGCCTGCCTGTCTTCGTCCGCGGCCATCGCCGCACTCGTGCTTTTCACCTCCGCCGCCCGCGCCGAAATGGCGATCTCCGTCTACGGCGGCGTTCAGTCGGCGCCGCACAGCGATGTCGAGGTCTCCGATGAACCGGATTTCACTGCAGGCTGGGAAGGCAAGTCCTTCGCCATGCCGCCCTACTACGGCGTCCGCGGCACCTGGTGGATGGAAGAGATCGGCCAGCCGAATCTCGGCGTCTCGCTCGATTTCAGCCACGCCAAGGTCTATGCCGACGACGAAACGCTCGCCGATTCAGGCTGGAGCCACTTCGAGTTCACCGACGGCCTCAACCTTCTGACGCTCAACGCACTCTACCGGTTTCCGATCGAAGGCACCCGGTTCACCCCTTATGTGGGCGCGGGCGCCGGCGTGAACATTCCGCATGTCGAAGTGACCCGCGCGTCGGGGACCACCTCCGAGTACCAGCTCGGCGGCGCGACGATCCAGGCGCAGGCGGGCGTTGCCTACGACATCGCCGACCGCTGGCAGGCCTTCGTCGAATACAAGGGCAACTATTCCTGGGTCGACGCCGACATCGACAGCGGCGCGACGCTCAAGACCAACATCATGACGAACGCCGTCAACGCCGGCATCACCTTCCGCTGGTAAGGCCCGTCAGGGTCGGCACGTCGGGGCAGATCTGCCGGCCTATTTCAATTCGCAGAGAACCCGCCCGTCGCGGGAAAGGGCGGTCTTGAGATCGCCCTCCGAGCCTTTTTCGCCCGTCTGTATCCTGACCGTATAACCGCCCTGGAGACGAGACTTGTCGTCGGGCAAGGCGGCCGTGTCGACGGTCAGTTCGAGGGTGGCGAAAGGGCCGCTCTCGGATTCGGCGTAGACCTGCAGGCGCAGTTCGCTGCCGTCCATCCAGTGCTGTTTCAGCATCGACGAGGTGAGCCGCATGGTCTCGACGAGGCCCGGAACCTTCGAATCCTTCAGGGTCAGGATGCCACGGAAATGCTGGAGAGCGCCCTGCTTTTCGGCGCTGAAGCCGCTTTCGAGCGACATCTTCAAGTTTGCGTCGTCGGCAACGCAGTAGACGCGCTGGGCAGCGAGTGCCTCGCACGAGCCCGTGAGTACCAGGATAAGAGCGATCGCCATTCTGGCGCACATTGCCGAACCTCCTCCGGAACCGGAAAACTGTCCCGGCCAGAGATCCAACCCTAACGTGCCATCCTTAGGATTTGGCTAATTTCCACGGGCGCTCGCCGCCATAGGCCCAGTCGAGAAGCTCGACGGTGTGGACCACCGGCAGTTCGGTTCCCGACCCGATCTGGGTCATGCAGCCGATATTGCCGGCGGCGATCACCTGCGGCTTCGTCGCGGCGAGGTTCTTCACCTTGCGCGCCTTGAGCTTCTCGGAAATCTCCGACTGCAGGATGTTGTAGGTGCCGGCCGAACCGCAGCAGAGGTGACCTTCCGCCGGTTCGCGCACGGTGAAACCGGCATTCGCCAGCAAGGTCTTCGGCGCCATCGTCACCCTCTGGCCATGCTGCAGCGAGCAGGCCGAGTGATAGGCGACGACCATCCCCTTCGCTTCGAGCCGGGGAAGATCGAGCGTCGAAAGATATTCCGTCACGTCCTTCGCAAGCGCCGAGACGCGCGCCGCCTTCTCCGCATAGGCCGGGTCGAGCCGCAGCATGTGGCCGTAGTCCTTGATCGTCGTGCCGCAGCCGGAGGCGGTGATGACGATGGCGTCGAGACCGCCCCTTTCGATCTCGCGCATCCATGCATCGACGTTGCGGCGGGCGAAATCGAGCGCCTGCTCCTCGCGGCCCATGTGGTGCACCAGCGCCCCGCAGCAGCCCTCACCCTCCGGCACAACCACCTCGACGCCGAGACGCCTCAGCAGCCGGACCGTCGCCTCGTTGATGCCGGGATCCAGCACCGGCTGGGCACAGCCCGCCAGGATCGCGACGCGGCCGCGTTTCGGCTCACTGGCGGCAGGTTCGCCCGGCGTCGGCGAGGTCGCCTTTGCCGGCGGCACGCGCGGGGCGAGCTCGAGCATGGCGCCGAAGGGTTTGAGCTGGGGCACGCGGTTCAGGAGACCCGCGAAGGGCCGGCCGATGCGGGCGAGCGTCAGGGCAAAGCGGAACCGCGCCGGATAGGGCAGCACCATGGCCAGCACACCGCGGGTCAGGCGGTTCATCAGGGGGCGCCGATAGGTCTTTTCGATATGGATGCGGGCATGGTCGACGAGATGCATGTAGTCGACGCCGGAAGGACAGGTGGTCATGCAGGCGAGGCAGGAGAGGCAGCGATCGATGTGGCGCACGATCTGCTCGTCGGCCGGCCGGCCGTTCTCCAGCATGTCCTTGATAAGGTAGATGCGCCCGCGCGGGCTGTCGAGTTCGTTGCCGAGCGTCACATAGGTCGGACAGGTTGCGGTGCAGAAGCCGCAATGCACGCATTTGCGCAGGATCTGCTCGGCTTCCGCAACGTGCGGATCGGCCAGCTGCTCGGCGGTGAAATTGGTCTGCAAACTCGAAACTCCAGCGCATGGGGGAAGAGGTCAGGCCCCTTCCTCCCTCGTTTGTCGGGCCTTTGCCCGGTCAGATCAGCCAGCTCTCCGGCCGCTCGATCGGCTGATCGTTGCTCACGCGCTGCAGCCCGATCACGCAGCGCACGATCACCCAGACGGCGGTGGCAATCGCCAGGATCACGCCGACGAGGGCGAGCGTCAGCACGACGGAAATCGCGACATAGAGGATGCCGATCCAGAAGGTTCGGATCGCCCAGGTATAGTGGGTTTCCAGCCACGGGTCGGACTTGCCGCGATTGAGGTAGGCGAAGACCACGCCTACCACGGCGGTGATGCCGATCACAAAGCTCGCGAGGTAAAGGACATAGATGATCTGGACGTTCAGCTTGCCAGGGTCCATCCAGTTGTCGGTCCGGCGGGTCGGCGGCGGTGGCGGCGTCTGCGGCATCTGGGAGGTCGGCTCGGTCATGCAGGTTCTCCTGTCGTCATGCGGCCGGGATTCAAGATCCCCACGGGATCGAATTTTGCCTTAACCCGTTGGGAAAGCAAGGCCAGCGCCGGCGCCTGTGGCTCGAACGCGGCGACGGATGCACGCACCGCGCCGAAGGCCCGCATGAGCGTCGCATGGCCGCCGCCGAGCGCCCGGATGTAGCGCCGCAGGATCTCTGCTTCCGGGTCCGCCTCCATCCGCATCCAGACAAGCCCGCCCTGCCAGTCGTAGAAGGCATCGACGCCTGTCGCGAGCCGCAGTGCCGCGACGAGTTTCTCGCCCTGCGACGGCGCCACCGAGACGCGCCAGAGAGGCCGCATCGTGCCGTCGGCATAGGGCTTTACGTCACGGATCTCGCACCACAGCACCGCCGTCTCCTCCGGTCCGAGGCGGGTCGCGGGTGCGAAGCGTTGCATGGCAGCTGCGAGCTTTTCAACTCGAACAGCGACGGAGGCCTCCAAACCTTCCACGCGCAGGACGGTCGCCGGCCCGTCGGGCAGGCCGCCCGAGAGGAAGCGCGATTTCACGCTTTCCGGCAGATGGGCGGCACCGGAGACTTCCACCGGCAGCGCCATCGCCGCCGCCATGGCATGCGTGGCCGCCTCGTCGTCGAGGCCGGAAAGCACGATGGTCGCCGCTGTCTTCGGCCGCGGCAGGACCTTGAAGGTCACCTCTGTCAGGAGGCCGAGCGTGCCGTGGGAGCCCGCCATCAGCTTGACGAGGTCGAGACCCGTCACGTTCTTCATCACCCGGCCGCCGGCCTTGACGATTTCGCCGTGGCCGTTGACGAAGCGCACGCCGAGCAGGCTGTCGCGCGCCGCACCCGCGGTGATGCGGCGAGGCCCGGACGCATTGACGGCGAAGATGCCGCCGATGGTCGGCTCACCCGCCGTCCCCATGACCGGTCGATGGTCCGGCGGCTCGAAGGCCATCGCCTGTCCGTTGGCGTCGAGCGCCGCCTCGATCTCGGCGACGGACGTGCCGGCGCGTGCCGTCATGACCATTTCCGCCGGATTGTAGGTGAGGATACCGGAAAGCCCGGAAGACGAAAGCGTCGCGGCGGCCTGCACGGCGTTGCCGAGACCGGCGCGCGTGCCCCCGCCCCTGATCTCCAGCGGCAGCGCCCGCTCGGCATGGTCACGGATGATTTCGGCGGCTTCGGCTTCGGTCGCGGGTGTCAACTGAGGCGCCATCACTCCCGACCCTCCAGCGGAAAGACCTTCGAAGGATTGAGGATCCAGGCCGGGTCGAAGGCGGCGCGGACCGCCATCTGCTGGGCGAGGTCGACATCGGAATACTGGTGGCGCATCAGATCGCGCTTCTCGATCCCGACACCGTGCTCGCCCGTCAGGCAGCCGCCGGCATCGACGCAGAGCTTCAGGATTTCCATGCCCGCCGCCTCGGCGCGGGCGGCGTCCTCGGGATCGTTGATGTTGTAGAGGATCAGCGGGTGCATGTTGCCGTCACCGGCATGGAAGACGTTGGCGACCCTGAGGCCGTAGCGGTCGACGATTTCGGAGGTTTTCCTCAGCACGTAGGCGAGCTGCCCGAGCGGCACCGTGCCGTCCATGCAGATATAGTCGGCGATGCGGCCGGTGGCGCCGAAGGCGGACTTGCGGCCCTTCCAGATCAGCGCCGCTTCCAGCGCCGACTGGCTCTCGCGCACGGTCCGGACGCCGTGGCGGCGGGCGATCTCGACGATCGAGGCGAGCATCGCCTCCATTTCGGCTTCCGAACCCTCGACCTCGACGATCAGCAGCGCCTCGACGTCGAGCGGGTAGCCGGCATGGGCGAAGGCCTCGCAAATCTCGATCGCCGGCTTGTCCATGAATTCGATGGCGACCGGGACGATGCCGGCGCCGATGACGTCGGCGACACAGGAGCCGGCGGCTTCCGCACTGTCGAAGCCGAAGAGAACCGGACGCGCGCCTTCCGGCTTGGCAATCAGCCGCACCGTGGCTTCGGTGACGATCCCGAGCTGGCCTTCCGACCCGCAGACGACGCCGAGAAGGTCGTAGCCCGCCGCATCCAGCGCCTTGCCGCCGAGTTCGACAATGGTGCCGTCGACCAGCACCAGTTTCACGCCGAGCAGATTGTTGGTGGTGACGCCGTATTTCAGGCAGTGGGCACCGCCGGAATTCATGCCGATATTGCCGCCGATCG
Source organism: Rhizobium sp. (assembly GCA_035299345.1). GTDB lineage: Bacteria > Pseudomonadota > Alphaproteobacteria > Rhizobiales > Rhizobiaceae > Allorhizobium. The sequence continues at coordinate 11,255 of DATGWU010000049.1, read as the reverse complement.
TGCAGGCGAGCTGTGAGCTCGGATCGGGCGCATAGAAGAAGCCGTCAGCGCCGACGGCATCCGAAATCGAAAGATTGGTGACGCCCGCCTGAACGGTCGCGGTACGGTTGGCGTAATCGATGTCGAGGATGCGTGACATTGCCGAGAGGCCGAGCACGACCGCATCCTCCTGCGGAATGGCGCCGCCTGAAAGCGAAGTCCCCGCCCCGCGCGGGACGACGGGGATGCCGTAGCGATGGCAGTATTTCATCACCGCCGCGACCTGGGCGGTGGTTTCCGGCAGCACGACCGCCAACGGCCGGCGGCGATAGGCGAGGAAGCCGTCCGTCTCGAAAGGGACGAGCTCGACCGGCTCATGCACCAGGCGCTCCGGCGGAACCAGTTCGGCGAGGTCGTCGACGATCTCCTTGCGCCGGGCAAGGATGGCGGCATCGGGCTCAAGAAACTTGATGGCTTCCGTCATGGTCCTTCCCTCGCAAGGCAAGATCGGCATACACCGCCCCGCTCGCTGCTTCAACTGGTATTCTTTCTTTACCACTTTGACCAAATGCATGCAAATGCTATGGACTTATGACAAAATTGGAAAAAATGGAGATCGCATGACCAATCTCGGGGATCTCGAGGTCTTCTCGCGGGTGATCGCCACCGGCAGCATGTCGACGGCGGCGCGGGCGCTCGGCCTCTCGCCAGCGGTAGTCTCCAAGCGGATCAAAAGGCTGGAGGACCGGCTCGGCACCCGCCTCCTGCAGCGAACCACCCGGCAGATCTCGCTCACCGAGGCCGGCCAGGGCTTCTACGAACGCGTCGTGGCAGTGCTCGCCGGCATCGAGGACGCGGAGGCCTATGCCTCCGGCAGATCGTCGGAGGTACGCGGGACGCTGAAGATTTCCGCACCGACATCGTTCGGGCGGCTGCATATCGCGCCACACCTCAAGGCGTTCATGGATGCCCATCCCGAACTTGCGATCCACCTCGTGCTGTCGGACGAGTTCACCGACATCGTCGGCGGCGGCTTCGACCTCGCGATCCGCATTGCCGATCTCAGCGACTCCTCACTGGTCGCCCGGCGGCTGGCGCCGGTGCGGCGCATCCTCTGCGCCTCGCCCGGTTACATCGCCGAGCACGGCATGCCGCAGACGATCGACGAGTTGAAGAAGCACCGCTGCCTGCCGGCCCACAATTACGACGCCTGGCGGCTGGAAGGGCCGCACGGCGCACTGAACCTCCGTCCGGACGGCATGCTTGTCACCAATTCCAGCGAGGTGATCCGCGAGGCGGTCATCTCCGGCCTCGGCATCGCCCTGCGCTCGACGTGGGACATCGGGCCGGAGTTGAAGGCGGGTAAACTCGTGCAAGTGCTGCCGGCCTACGAGGGCTCGCGCAACGTTTCGCTTTCGGCGGTCTATCCCAGCCGCCAGTTCCTGCCGGCCAAGGTGCGCCTCTTCATCGATTACCTCGCCGAGCTCTACGCGCCCGTGCCCTATTGGGAACGGTGAGCAGCCCTATTCCCCGCCCTCGGCGTGGTGCTTGCGGATGCGGCGCACGACGAGCCATACGCCGAGCACGACGAAGGGAACGGAGAGCCCGGTGATGATGCCCGGGTCGACGGGGACGATCTCGTGGCTCACCGCCTTGACCAGATAGCCGATCAGGCCGACGACGTAATACGAGATCGCCGCGACGGAGAGACCTTCGACCGTCTGCTGCAGACGAAGCTGCATCTCGGCACGGTGGTTCATGGTCGTGAGCAGGTCGGAATTCTGTCGCTCCAGCTCCACGTCGATCCAACTGCGGACGAGGCCGGTGGCACGCGACAGCTTGCGCGAGAGGTTGGCCTGTCGCTCCTCGACCGACTGGCAAGTGCGCATGGCCGGCGCCAGCCGCCGTTCGAGGAAGGAGCCGATCGTCTCGAAGCCGGGCACGGAGCTTTCGTCGAGCGTCTTGATGCGCTCGCGCACGATGCCGTCATAGGCCCGGCTCGCGCCGAAACGGTAGAGGCTGAGGGCGGCGTTGGCCTCGAGTTCAGCCGCGAGCCGCGTGATCTCGCCGAGCATCGAATCGGCCTCTTCGCGCGCATGCCCCTTCATCCGCTGGGTGACGGCGGTCAGTCCGTCCTCGATGCGCCGGATATCCGGCGACAGCGTCTGGGCGAGCGGCAGACCGAGCATGGCGAGCGTCCGGTAGGTCTCGATGTCGAGAAGCCGCTGGACCAACGCGCCGCGGCCGGCGTCGTTCAGTCCGCGGTCGATGACCAAGATGCGGGTCAAGCCGTCGCCGTCCTGTCGGAAGTCGGTGACGACGGTCGCCTGTCCCTTCTTCACCTCGCTGTAGCAAAGGCTCGCGGGGTCGAAACTGCCGATCGCCAGCGTCGCCTCCTTGCCCTCGGGACGGATTTCGAGCCGGATGCCGGAGATCAGGGGGCCGGGCGCGGAAAAGGCGCTGCCGAAGGGATGGGTGGTGATGTCGCCGCCAAAATTCTCCGGTGCCGGCCCTTCCCAGAGCCAGGCGGAGAATTCGGTGTGCCGCTCCCAGCGCAGCGTACCCGCCCCCCAGGCCATCGCATGATGCCGCGAGGCGCGGTCGGGCGGGGAGACGCCGGCGGCGCGTGACAATTCCGCAAGGACGCTGTGGTGCACGGCAGCCCCGCCGTCCATCATGAAGGCGAGTTGCAGGAGCACTCGCGACGACTTGACGAGGGGAAAGGGTCGGGCGTGGATTTCGCCGAGGGCAATTGCCCGCTCCGGTGCCGCGGGAAATGCAAGTCTTCCGGTGTCCAATCCCAACTCCCACTCCGTCGTTCGGCAATCAATCCGCCCCTTCTAGCAAATGTCATGCCCGCCCGTCAGGGGGTCGTTTGCCACAGGGCCTTACATTCGTCGCACTTAGGCGACATGCGCATCGTTATTCTTGCTGTTTTTCGAGACTGCTGCCAAGAATACCGGCAACGCGCGTCGGTGTCAGACGCGGCGAAAAGACCGACGACGAATGCCCCGTGAAGGAGGATACCCGATGAGACGTTCCATGCCGGCCCTTCTGGTCGCCCTTCTCCTCGCCCTGCCAGCAACGGCCGGAGAGGTCCGGGATTTCGAGGCCAAACTTCGGGCGGCCTACGGCGACTATCGGGCGGCGCTCTTCGCGACCAATACGGGCGGCAATACCGAATCGGCCGGCGCGCTCGACCGCTTCACCAAGGCATGGTCGGCACTTGCTTCGCTGCCGGCCCCACCGCAATATGTCGACGACGCGGCCTTCCCCGACACGATGAAAAAGGTGACGGCCATCGCCGAGAGCGCCTCGGCCCAAGTTGCCGGCGGCGACCTCGCCAAGGCGCACGCCACGCTCGAGGGCATCCGCGACGAAATCGGCGAGCTGCATCTTCGCAACGACATCTACAGCTTCTCCGACCGCATGAACGCCTATCACGCGCGCATGGAAAAGGTTCTCGGCATGGACGCCGCCGACACCATAGCGGTGCGCGAGGAAGCGGCCGTGCTCGAATATCTCCTCTCCGACATCAAGGCGCATCCGCCGAAGGAAGCCGACGGCAACTTCGAAACACTCCTCGGCGCCGTCGAAACGAGCGTCGCCAAGCTTCGCGGCGCGGCGACGAACAACGACGCCGCGGCGACCAAGGCCGCGATCGGCGGGCTGAAGGCCCCCTATTCGAAGTTCTTCCTCACCTTCGGCTGAAGGCGCGCGTCGCTCCTTCGCGCGAACTGGACAAAATAATTGACCAATCCTTCGGGTGCTTGCTACACATGCGCCCGAAGGAGAACGCCGTGACCGAGACGGATGCCGACAAGGATCGGGGACTTTTCACCCAGATCAGCCACAGCCGCACGGCCGACGAGGTGGTGCAGCAGATCGAGCAGTTGATCCTCGACGGCGTGTTGCGCGATGGCGACCGGCTACCCGGCGAGCGCGACATGGCGCAGGCCTTCGACGTCTCGCGTCCCATTCTCCGCGAAGCCCTGAAGGAGCTGGAGGCACGCGGCCTGCTCGTCAGCCAGCACGGCGGCGGCACCTTCGTCGCCGACATCATCGGCCAGGTGTTCTCGAAACCGGTGACGGAACTCATCTCGCGTCATCAGCGCGCCTCGCGGGACTATCTCGAATACCGCCGCGAACTGGAGGGCCTCACCGCCGAGCTTGCGGCACGGCGCGCGACCGAAACCGACAAGGCACTTCTCGCCCGCATCATCGCGGACATGCGCGGGGCGCACGAGAACGCCTCGGCCGAAGGCGAGCTCGCCGCCGACATCGAATTCCACAATGCGATCGGCGAGGCCGCCCACAACGTCATCCTGCTGCACACGATGCGCGCCTGCTACCGGCTGCTCTCGCAGGGCATCTTCTTCAACAGGAAGGCGGTGTTCGCGCTCGAGGATGCCGGCGAGCGGCTGTTGCAGCAGCATGTCGCCATCTACGAGGCGATCGTCGCCGGCGACGGCGAGCGCGCCAAGCTGGCGGCCCAGGCCCATATCGATTTCGTGATGCAGGCCGTCGAGGACGCAAACCGCGCCGACGAACGGGGCCGTGTCGCACGCCTGCGGCTCCTGAGCCGCGCCGCACAGCCGGTTTCCGGCCGTGCTTCGAAACAGACGACAACCGAAGGAACGGATCTCTCCAAATGACCCCAGAACTGCAGCAAGCGCGGCCGCGTGTCGGCCTCTTCGCAACCTGTCTCGTCGATCTGTTCCGGCCGAGCGTGGGATTTGCCGCCGCCAAGCTGATCGAGGATGCCGGCTGCGAGGTGCATGTTCCGATGGCGCAGACGTGCTGCGGGCAACCCGCCTACAATTCCGGAGACAAGGCCGATACGCGCGCACTTGCCAAACAGGTAATCGAGCTCTTCGAAGGGTTCGACTACGTCGTCGCGCCCTCCGGTTCCTGCGGCGCCATGCTGAAGAAGCACTATCCCGAACTCTTCACGGACGACCCGGCCTGGGAGGCGCGCAGCCTCGCCTTCGCCGAAAAGGTCCATGAGCTCGTCTCTTTCCTCACCGACGTGATGTTCGTGCCGAAGGTCGATGCGACCTTCGAGGGCAGCGTCACCTATCACGACAGCTGTTCGGGACTGCGGGAACTCGGCATCAGCAAGCAGCCGCGCAAGCTTCTTGCCGGCGTCGAAGGGCTGGAGCTCAAGGAAATGGCCGACAGCGACGTCTGCTGCGGCTTCGGCGGCACCTTCTGCATCAAGTATTCCGATATCTCCGGCAAGATCGTCGGCAAGAAGACGGAGAACATCGAGGCTGCCGGCGCCGACGTCCTGCTCGCCGGCGACATGGGCTGTCTCATGAACATGGCCGGCAAGCTGCGGCGGGAGGGCTCGAAGGTCGAGGTTCGTCACGTGGCGGAGGTTCTCGCTGGGATGACGGACACGGCGCCGATCGCCGGCTCGGGCAAGTGAGGGAGAGGCCGATGCAGTTCACCGCTCCCCAGTTCAAGGAAAACAGCCTCGCCGCCCTCCACGACCCGCAGCTCCAGAAGGCGCTGAAGAACGTCGAGACCGGCTTCATCGCCAAGCGCGCGACGGCCGCCGCGGCACTTCCCGAGTTCGACCTCCTGCGCGACAACGCCCGCGACATCAAGAACCACACGCTCGCCCATCTCGACCTCTATCTCGAAGCCTACGAGGCGAAGGTGAAGGCGGCCGGCGGCCATGTTCACTGGGCCGAGAGCGCGGAAGACGCCCGCCGGATCATCCTCGACATCTGCCGCAAGGTGAACGCGAAGACGGTCACCAAGGGCAAGTCGATGATCACCGAGGAGATCAACCTCAACGAATTCCTCGAAACCCAGGGTGTCGAGCCGGTCGAGACCGACCTCGGCGAATACATCATCCAGCTGCGCGGCGAGCATCCGAGCCACATCATCGCGCCGGCCGTGCACCTCAACAAGGACCAGGTCGAGGCCGATTTCCGCCGGGTCCACACCCATCTTCCGGCCGATCGCGATCTGACGGCGCCGGAAACGCTGCTCTCCGAGGCGCGCGAGGTGCTGCGCAAGCGCTATTTCCAGGCGGATGTCGGCATCACCGGCGCGAATTTCCTCGTCGCCGAGACCGGCACCTCCGTCATCGTCACCAACGAGGGCAACGGCGATCTCACGCAAACGCTCGGCAAGGTGCATGTCGTCGTCGCCTCGCTGGAGAAGATCGTGCCGACGCTGGAGGACTGCGCGCAGATCCTCCGCCTGCTCGCCCGCTCGGCGACGGGCCAGGACATGTCGGTCTACACTACTTTCTCGACCGGTCCGCGTCGTCCGGAAGATCCCGACGGCCCGGCAGAATATCATGTCGTGCTGCTCGACAACGGCCGCTCGGCGATGCTCGGCACCGAGTTCGAGGAGATGCTGCGCTGCATCCGCTGCGGCGCCTGCATGAACCACTGCCCGGTCTATCACGCGGTCGGCGGCCACGCCTACGGCTCGGTCTATCCCGGACCGATGGGTGCGGTACTCACGCCGTCGCTTTTCGGCATCGACCAGTCCGGTCACCTGCCGAACGCCTCCACCTTCTGCGGACGCTGCGAGAGCGTCTGTCCGATGCGCATCCCACTGCCGAAGATGATGCGGCACTGGCGCGAGCGGGAGTTCGAGCGGCACCTCGCGCCGGCAACGAGCCGCTACGGCCTCGGCGTCTGGGCCTTCTTCGCCAAGCGGCCGGCGCTCTACCGGCTGGCGGCCTCGCTCGGCGCCCGGACGCTCGCGATGCTCGGCGGAGACAAGCGGCGGATCGGAGCGCTGCCGCTCGCCTCCGGCTGGACGAAATACCGCGACCTGCCCGCACCGGAAGGCCGGACCTTCCTTCAGCAATGGGCGGATCGCCAGAAAAACAGGCAGGGAGCGTGAGCGTCATGGACGGCAAATCTGCAATTCTGAAGAAAGTCCGTGCCTCGCTGAAGGCATCGCCGGACGACGCCGCTCGCCACTCCGCGGTCGCCTCGCGCCTCGCCGAGACGCCGCGCGGCATCATTCCGGCCCGCGGCCAGCTGCCGGGCGCAGCACGCCTCGAGCTCTTCGTCGTGATGGCGGAAAAATACAGCGCCACCACCACCCGCATCTCCGATCTCGCGGCGCTGCCCGCGGCGGTCGCGGACTATCTGAAAGGCCGCAACCTGCCGGCGGCCGTGCGGATCGGTAACGATCCACGGCTCGCAGTCGCGCCCTGGGGCGAAGAGCGGACGCTCGAAATCCGCCACGGCGCCTCCGACGGCCACGACCTCGCCGCCGTCAGCCATGCCTTCGGCGCGATCGCCGAGACCGGAACGCTCGCGCTTCTCTCCGGCCCGGACAATCCGGTGACGCTGACCTTCCTGCCGGAGCATCACATCGTCGTGCTCGACGCCCGCGACATCGCCGGCGACATGGAAGCAGTCTGGTCGAGGCTTCGCGCGGTGAACGGCAAGGCCGCCATGCCACGCACGGTGAACTTCGTGACCGGCCCCTCGCGCTCCGCCGATATAGAGCAGACGCTGCTTCTCGGCGCCCACGGGCCGCGCGCCCTGCACATCGTCATCGTCGGCGAGCCTTCCGCCTGAGCCTCCGGATGGCCTGCGGGCCATCCGTTCCGCTGTCATGCCCGAGCCAGAGAAGAAAAACATTCTTCTTCAGGAACAAAGTTCCAGTTGTCGGCGTTCAAAAGCCGGCATTTACGAACCAAATTTCTAAAAAGCACCGGGATGACAAACTCAATCAATGGATTACACGAAACGCCGCGGATCGCGCTCGTCTCGACCCACGGCTATGTCGCCGCCCATCCTCCGCTCGGCGCCGCCGATACCGGCGGACAGGTGGTCTACGTCCTCGAACTGGCCAAGAAGCTCGGCCAGCTCGGTCACAAGGTCGATATCTATACGCGGCGTTTCGAGGACCAGCCGCCGGTCGACACGGTCGACGACAATGTGCGGGTGATCCGCATTCCCTGCGGCGGGCCGGACTTCATTCCGAAGGAATACCTGCACCGCCACCTGACGGAATGGAGCGAAAAGGCTCTCCGCTTCATCAAGAGCGAGAATCTCTCCTATCTCTTCGTCAACAGCCACTACTGGGATGGAGGCGTCGCAGGTCAGCGACTTTCCGAGGCGCTGTCGATTCCGCACATTCATACGCCGCATTCCCTCGGCATCTGGAAGAAGCGCCAGATGGAGACGGATTATCCGGAGCGCGCCGACAAGTTCGAGGAAGAATTCAACTTCCGCGAACGCATCCAGCACGAGCTCATCATCTATCGCAGCTGCCAGCTGGTGATCGCCACGACACCAATCCAGCTCGACATGCTGCTCGACGATTACGGTCTCGCGCGCAATCGCGTCCACATGATCCCGCCGGGCTATGACGACAATCGCTTCTTCCCGGTCTCGCAGGCATCGCGCCAGATGATCCGCCAGCGGCTCGGCTTCTCCGACCGCGTGGTGCTGGCGCTCGGGCGGCTTGCGACCAACAAGGGCTACGACCTCCTCATCGACGGCTTTTCGGTACTCGCGAGCCGCATCCCGGACGCACGGCTTCGGCTGGCGCTCGGCGGCGAGAATCTCGACGCCCAGGAAAGCGTCCTCTTGAACCAGTTGCACGAGCAGGTGGAGGCGCTGGGGCTTTCCGACCGCGTCGATTTCTCGGGCTTCATTCCCGACGAGGAATTACCGGACCATTACCGGGCGGCCGACCTCTTCGTGCTGTCGAGCCGCTACGAGCCCTTCGGCATGACGGCGATCGAGGCCATGGCCAGCGGCACCCCGACCGTGGTCACCATTCATGGCGGCCTTTTCCGTGCGGTGAGCTACGGCCGGCATGCGCTCTTTGCCGATCCCTTCGACAAGGAGGATCTCGGTATCACGATGATGAAACCGCTCAGGCATCCGCGCCTCTATGGCCGGCTGTCGCGGATGGGCGCCCACAAGGCCCGCAGCCTCTTCACCTGGACCGGGATTGCCCAGCAACTCGTGGCGCTGGTCGAAGGCCGGCCCGTGGCGCAGGCGCTCGACGACGCGGACTGGGACGAACCATGGAACGACGGCGACTGATCCCGGTGCGCATCTTCTCCTCCGACCTCGACGGCACGCTTGCCGGTGACCGCGATGCCTCCCGCCGGTTTGCCGATTACTGGGCAAGCCTCGACGCCGCGAGCCGCCCGCTGCTCGTCTACAACAGCGGCCGGCTGATCGAGGATATTCTGGCCTTCATCACCGAGGAAGGACTGCCGGACGCGGACTACCTCATCGGCGGCGTCGGCACGATGATGCACGCGGCGACGGTGCCGGAGATCGCGGACGCCTATGCCGCTTCGCTCGACCGCGATTATGATCCGCTCCGGATTGCGGAGCGCCTGCGCTCCCTGCCCGGCATCAGGCGCCAGCCGGAGCGCTATCAGCATGCACTCAAGTCCAGCTGGTATTTCCACGATGCCCCGCTCGAGCGGATCGAGGCGCTGGAACAGGAACTGCGCGCCGAGGGCCTCTCGGTGAAGCTCGTCTATTCGAGTGGACACGACCTCGACGTCCTCCCCGGCAATGCCGACAAGGGCAAGGCGCTGACCTGGCTTTGCGCAAAGCTCGGCATCGGTCTCGACGAAGCGGTCGTCGCCGGCGACACGGGCAACGATCTCGGCATGTTCCTCCTCGACGGCGTGCGCGGCATCGTCCCGGCCAACGCCCATCCGGAACTGCGTCGGCTCGCCGGGGAGCGCGAGGACGTCTACCTCGCCGAACGCGACACGGCCGACGGCATCATCGAGGGGCTCCGGCATTGGCAGGCGCGCGAGCACGCATGACCGGTGCATAGCCCAAAAGTGGACAGCCACAACACTTGACCTGACGTGCCGTTGATCCAACATCGACGGTTAAACGGTCGCCTGACTGATTCGCCGCACCATTCCGGAGAGGTCACCGAACGAACACAACCACAGCGTAAGCTACGGAGACAGGAGACAGCGGGAATTGACCATCATGAGCCGGATCGCCTCGGACGTGCAGTTGATGTTGCGGCGGCCGCCGCGTCAGCAATATGCCGCCTTGTGCTATCGTCCGCGCAAGAAGCAGGGTGGCATCGAGGTCCTGTTGCTGACGAGCCGCGACACCGGCCGGTGGGTGATCCCGAAGGGCTGGCCGATGGCCGGCAAGAAGTCGCATGCCGTCGCCGAGCGGGAAGCCTGGGAGGAAGCAGGCGTCAAGGGAAAGGTCTCCCGCGAGCCGATTGGCTATTACAGCTACGCCAAGGGTCTGGAAGGCGGCCTCAAGGTCGCGTGCCGGGTTCAGGTGCACGCGCTCGAGGTCAAGGAGATGACCAAAGACTTCCCCGAGAAGGGAATGCGCCGGCTCGAATGGGTGAGCCCCGAGGAAGCGGCCGCCCGCGTCCGGGAGCCTGAACTGAAGGTGTTGCTGCACCAGTTTGCCGAAAAAGCGGCCAATGCGTTCGCCAAGCCCAAGAATCCTGTCGAAGACTCGTAGAATCGGGCTGTCGCAAAACTGTCATATTGCGCCCGCGCGCCTTTGCCACTAGGGCAAAGGCGTATTCGGAACCTCGCACAGAACCGGACGGTCTCAGCGGCGTTTCATCGTCATCTACAGGAATCCGTGGAAGGGCGACCGCGAAGGGTCGCCCTCAGGAAGGCAGTACCGTCATGGCCAAGTCGCCACCCAGCCTCGTCAAGCCAACCCTCGACAAGGACCTGGACAAGTTTGCTTACGTCGAAGAGGCGGCCCAGCACATTTCCCGCGGCTACGCGCCGATCGGTATCGGCCTGATCTTCCTCGTAACGACGATGATCTTCGCCGGCGCCTATGTGATCAACCAGCCGGGCGCGGTGATGGTCGTCGCGGCAGCCGCCATCGGCGCCTACATGGCGATGAACATCGGCGCTAACGACGTCACCAACAATGTCGGCCCGGCGGTCGGATCGCGGGCGATGACGATGACGACGGCGCTCGTCATCGCGGTAATCTTCGAATCCGCCGGCGCCCTGATTGCCGGCGGCGACGTGGTCTCGACCATCTCCAAGGGGATCGTCGACCCCGCACGGGTGCCGAACGCCGACGTCTTCGTCTGGGCTATGATGGCCGCCCTGCTTTCCTCTGCGCTGTGGGTCAATCTCGCGACCTGGATTGGTGCGCCTGTCTCGACGACCCATGCGGTGGTCGGAGGCGTGATGGGCGCGGGAATTACCGCGGCTGGGGTCGACGCGGTCAACTGGGAATCCATGATCGGGATTACCGCAAGCTGGGTGATCTCGCCGCTGCTGGGCGGCGTCATCGCGGCCC
>DATGWU010000048.1:0-4317 GCA_035299345.1 Rhizobium sp. | reverse complement strand
GGCCGATACCTTCCGGCCCAACCCTGATTTCGACTGCGCCACCGTCATCACAACGCTCGGTACCGGCGAGGCGCTTGTATCGACCATCGAGGGAATGCCCTTGCCCTCCAGCGTCGAGACGAGCGCCTCGCCGGTGCCGAGCGCGGTGATCGCGGTTTCGCAGTCGAAGGCCGGGTTGGGACGGAAGGTCTCGGCCGCCGTCTTCACCGCCTTCTGCTCGCGCGGCGTATAGGCGCGCAGCGCATGCTGCACGCGGTTGCCGAGCTGGGCGAGCACGGTTTCCGGCACGTCGAGCGGGTTCTGGGTGACGAAATAGACGCCGACGCCCTTGGAGCGGATGAGCCGCACCACCTGCTCGATGCGGTCGGTGAGCACCTTCGGCGCGTCGTCGAAGAGCAGGTGCGCCTCGTCGAAGAAGAACACGAGCCGCGGCTTTTCCGGATCGCCGACCTCCGGCAGTTCCTCGAAGAGTTCCGAGAGCAGCCACAGCAGGAAGGTGGCGTAGAGCCTGGGGTTCATCATCAGCTTGTCGGCGGCGAGCACGGAAATCATGCCGCGGCCGTCGCTCGTCGTGCGCATGATGTCGGTGATCGCAAGCGCCGGCTCGCCGAAGAAATTCTCCGCGCCCTGTTGCTCGAGGATCAGGAGCCCGCGCTGCAGCGAGCCGACGGAGGCCTTGGAGATCAGCCCGAACTGGCTCGAAAGCTCGCTCGCGTGCTCGCCCATGTAGTTCAGCAGCGCCTGCAGGTCTTTGAGATCGAGAAGCGGCAGCCCGCCCTGGTCGGCGATCTTGAAGGCGATGTTCAGCACGCCCTCCTGCGCCTCCGAGGCATCCATCAGCCGCGAGAGCAGGAGCGGCCCCATCTCGGCGATGGTGGTGCGCACCCGGTGGCCCTGCTCGCCGTAGAGGTCCCAGAAGATCACCGGCGCGGCGCGGAAATCGTAGGGCGAGAGCCCGATCGTCTCGGCGCGCTTCAAAAGGAAATCCTTCGCCTCGCCCTTCATCGCGATGCCGGAGAGGTCACCCTTGATGTCGGCGCAGAAGACCGGCACGCCGGCCTCGGAAAAGCTTTCCGCGAGGATCTGCAGCGTCACCGTCTTGCCGGTGCCGGTCGCCCCGGTCACCAGCCCGTGGCGATTGCCGAACTTCAGCTCCAGATATTCCGGCTTGTTGAGGCTGTCGTCCGGGTTGCGGCTGGCGCCGATGAAAAGCTTTCCGTCAACAAGCATGGGGCCTCGTCTTTCGCGGGCGCGGGCAGCGCCCGGCATTGCCGCATTCATCCAAACAACTGGTTGTAACTATAAGGATAGTATGGAACATGACAACTGCCCGGCACGTCTCCGGCGTGGCTGCGGCGGCGCGGCGAAAAAGCCTGTGGGGAGCGGCCCCGGTGCTTGAGTTCGCAGGCGGAATTAATTACGTTGACGTTCACGTCAGAATTTCAAACGGAGGCAGACCATGAATGAACTCGTAAACCGCATCGCCACCAATGTCGGCATCGACGCGGATGTCGCCGAAAAGGCGGTCGGCATGATGCTGGGCTTCCTCCAGCGCGAGGCGGCCGATGGCCCGGTCGCCAAGATGATCGAAGCGATCCCCGGCGCCGTCGACCTCGTCGCCAAGCACAACGGCGAAGGCGAGGGCAAGGGCCTGCTCGGCGGGCTGATGAGCGCAATCGGCGGCGGCGGCATCATGGGCCTCGGCCAGCAGCTGATGTCGCTCGGCCTCGGCATGGGCGAGATCACCTCGCTCTCGCGCGAAACCATCGCCGCCGCCCGCGAATACGCCGGCTCCGACGTCGTCGACGAAGTCGTCGCCTCCGTCCCGGGGCTCAGCCAGTTCGTCTGATTGCGGCCGACGCATTGCTTTGAAGAGGCCGCCGGAGCGATCCGGCGGTTTTTTTTGTTTGGGGGTGGGGTGCTCGCGGCACAGGCCCAAGCCGCCGTCATGCCGGGCTCGACCCGGCATCCAGCGCGATCAAGTCCTTGATCGCGAAATAGCGGCCTGAGAATTCAGACGCATTTTGGCGGGGCCTCCGGTCAGCGATCCAGAATGGTCCCGTCCGTGGACACGTCGAATGCGTAGGAAAAGCCGCCGTTGACGTAGAACCCGCTCGTGCCGTTCATCCTCCAGTTGCCGTTCTCCTGGGTGGCGATCGGCTTCTCTCCGGTGAGTGAAAAGATCGTGTTCAGCGAGGTGATTACCGTCACGATCTGCTTGTCGTGCGCGTCGATCGTCTGCTGAATCTGGGCCGCCTGTTCCTTGGCCCCGTCCTCGCCGTAACGGGCGGTCAGGTAGGGTAGGAGATTTTCCGAATTCAGGTAGTCCGAGAGCTGGTTGCGCGTCTTGATCAAGCCAACGAGCGTGTCCGTGTAGGACGATAGCACCGAGCGTGCCTCGTCGGCATCTGCAAGCGATGGCTTGCCCGAAAGCTTTGCGTCCCGCTCCGCCTTCCCGGCGGGATCGTCGATGTCGTTGGCCTGACGGAACAGATCGATGGATTGATTCCTGAGCTTCAGTTCCTCTTGCCGCAAGGCAGCCAGATAGTCCGCGTCGTTCATGTTCGCGAGATATTCCGCTCTCACGCCCTCCAAACTGATCCGATCTTCGGGAGCGACTTTTTCGCCGAAGATCGCAATGCGGCGGCTCTCGACATACAGATCCGTTGCATGATCGGAGAGATCACGCGCCAGACCGGACAGGATGTGCGATCCCTCGGCGCTTTCGCTTTCGTGGCTTTGCGTTTCCGCAGAGACAGACCGTGCATCGGCCGCTCCGGTCTTCGGTGAAGGAACCGTGTATCTGCTGGAATTGAAACCGTAGATTTGCATGGTGTGCCTCCGATGTTCTGGCCTCAAGATATGGGTGCCAGCTTGTCCCGAACTGGCGGAGCGGCGCCATATCCAACCAAGGCGTGTGGTGACAGCCGGAACTTCCGGAGTATGCAAATGGACACAAGCTTCGAAAAAGGCAAGTGAATTACGATTCCTACAAACGAAAGGAACGGTGATGCTCCTGATCGCATCTGCACCCTCTGTTTCCAGTTATGCGAGCACAGCGCCAAAATCCGGCAATCCAGATGCTTCTGCCGTGAGTTTCATCAACTCGGGTGCTTTCAGCGCCCGTACGATGATCGAGAGCCTTCTTGTGAAGCTCTTCGGCGAAAACGAGAAACTCCAGACGTCCTTTGCAACCCAATTCGTCGCCGAGATGCAAAAGGCCAAGAACATGGGGTTGTCCATCACGGACGAAAACGCCATGCACAACGCACTCTACACGGTGATCACAGAGAACAGGGACATGTTCCCACCCGGAGCCTTTACGATCAAGACCGAGTTTCCGGGGGGAGGCTTCATCGAAACGCCGATTCCCGCAATCAACCGGCAAAAGGCTGCGGAGCCGAGTCTTGCAAATCCGGCATCAAGCTTGTCGGCTTTGTTGCCCAGCGCCGGAGATTCCAAGCAAGTGCCGGCCAGCGTCGCGATCCTGGCCTACACTTCGGCTGGTAGATAGGTTGTCGCGGCCTGTTTCAGAAGTCGGTGCACAGCAAAACCCCGCCGGAACAGCCTTCGACGGGGTGCTGGGAGACTATTTACAGGATGAAGTCTGTCGCGGCGAGGTTTGCCCCATTCGTCAACACGATTTCGAAATCGGCGACCGAGTCTGCATTGGTATCGCCATAGAGGTGGGTGAAACCGTCGGCTTCCAGTTCGATGCGCAGCTCACCGGCCACGTCGGAGAACATTCCAGAACCAATGAACACAAATGCCTGATCGCCACTGACCGAGGCATCGGCGTCGATGCTGGAGAGGCGAATCTTGTCGCCGTCGGTGCTGCTGAAATCGATAATCTTGTCGCCCGCGCCGACGACGGACTCCGAGAATGCGTCGAAACGGAATGTATCCGCGCCCGCCCCGCCCGTTATGGTGTCGAGGCCTGCCCCGCCAACCAAGAGGTCATTGCCGACATCCCCCGCCAAAATATCATCACCAAAGCCGGAATAAATCGAGTCGTTGCCAGCTCCGCCGTAAACGGTGTCGTTTCGGGTGAGCGCCGTACTTGCGGCGCCGGCGCTACCTTCAAGATAGATGGAATCGTCGCCATTCTGGCCCTTGATCAGGTTGATGTTCTCCAATTCTATCCCGGTAAGGTTCAGAAGCACAGCGCTGCCGTTGTTGGCCGCCTTTGTCTGGATGCTGACGTTGCTAAAAGCTCCTCCGGAGATCTTCTCGATACCACTGATGTCCGCGACGCCGATGTTCTGGCTGCTGGCATCGGCGATGATCATGTCGATACCGGTCCCGCCAATGTAGTTT
>DATGWU010000047.1:0-5917 GCA_035299345.1 Rhizobium sp. | reverse complement strand
GGGGGGGGCATCGTTTGGGTGTCGCCCTCATCGACTAACCTGCTCTACTGAAACGTCCGCACTTGAGGTTAGTCTGTTCTCCAGCCAGGGAGACGGACATGAAGCGCGGCAGGTTCAGGAAATGGAGATCATCGGCGTCCTAAAGGAGCACCAGGCATGTTGCTGAAGAGCCTGTCAGCGAAGACGTGCCTGACCCGAAGACATTCCTCCACGTCGACTTCCCTGACACATTGATGTGCTTGCTGGAGATGTCCCCCAGCCGAAGGACCTGTCAGTCCGCCGCTCCATCGTCCCGAAGCAGCAAGACAAGTTCGTCACGCATCGCCGACAGTGCGGAGGCGTCCTCTAACGTCTGCGCGGAATTGATCGCGTCATCGAAAGCGTCCAGGACGTGATCCTCACCATCCTTGATGTTGCCGAGCACATCTTCGTCGATCTCGTCGAAGACCGCCCGCATACCGACGACAACGCGGTTTATCGTGCCCATCAGTGATCCATCGGCGTCGACTTCCGCACCCTTCGCAACCAGCATCCGCTCCAGTGCTGCGGCGTGTCTGGTGTGCAGATCGAGAAATCTCTGAACAGTCGGGCGGAAGTGCGGCTCCGCCTTCTCGACCATCTTCTCGTATCCTTTCAGGACATCGATCGTCGTCGTGTGTAGATCGACAAGCGCCTCGCGCCCAGCGTCGATGTCGGCGTCGCCTTCCGTCGGGTCGAGCATTCCTGGGGGAACTGACTGGGAAACCATCGCTAACTCCGTGCGCTTCAGGGTGTGTCATCGAAACTGCGCCATGGGGACTCTGGTTCCCTTCCCGAAACGCAGTGCCGGCGGAACTTCGGCCGCCGCACCGCGTTTGCGATGGTGACAATGAGGAGCCAGAACGTGAAGCGTATCGCCATCGTGGGGACAGGGCCGACCGGGATTTACACGTTCAAGAGCCTGCGCGACGCATCCTTCGGTGGTCATGTCACCCTGGTCGAACAGCGCGATGAAATCGGAATCGGCCTCCCCTATTCGCCAGAGACAGCGACAAAATCGATGTTGGCGAACATAGCCAGCATTGAGATTCCTCCGGTTGGCGGCACCTATCTCGACTGGCTGACCCAGCAGCCGGAACCCCACCTTAGATCCTACGGGCTTGACCCGACCGACCTTGACGAGCGCCAGTTCACGCCGCGCCTGCTTCTGGGACAGTACTTTCGCGATCAACTGCTGGACTTGATCGATGCTGGCGTTGCGTCGACGGGAACGGCGGTCGACGTCCGCAGCGCAACAGAGGTGAGCGACATTGTGCCTTGCGACGATGGTCTCCTGCTCACCACCTCGAACGGTGCAGATCTGGGACCGTTCGACCATGTCGTCGTCGCAACCGGGCATGTCTTTCCCGATGCGAGCGAGGCGACGCCAAACTTCTTTCCAAGCCCCTGGTCTGGGCTCATCCATTCCGAAATACCGGCCGTGCGTGTCGGCATCATGGGCACGTCGCTCAGCTCGATCGACGCCGCGATGGCCGTTGCCACCCAACACGGACGGTTCCGGCGAACGGCGGGCGAGCTTCAATTCGATGTAGACGACAGCAACCTGAAAATCACGCTGATGTCCTGGACGGGCGTCTTGCCGGAGGCCGACTTCTACTGTCCCTTGCCGTACCAACCCCTTAAGATCATGACCGAAGAGGCGGTCGCTGCCTGCGCCGCGCAGGATCAGCCTCTGCACGCCGTGTTCGAGCTCATCAGATCGCAGCTTTCCCTTTCCGACCCAGGCTATGCCCAGCGGATCGGGCTTCCGGATCTGACGGTCGATAGCTTTGCCGACGCGTATTTCGCTGAGCGCGAACGACAGGATCCGTTCCGCTGGGCCCGCAAGAACCTTGAGGAGGTCGAGCGCAACAAGGAAAGCAAGACCACTGTGCCTTGGCGCTACGCGCTCCTCAGAATGCACGAGAAACTCGAAGCAATTGTGCCAGCGCTGACCGAGGCGGATCGCGAAAGGTTCGACGTGCTGAAGACAGTGTTCGTCGACAATTATGCAGCCGTGCCCTCGGAATCGATCCGGCGATTGTTGGCCCTGCGCGACGCCGGCATACTGTCGATCTTGGCTCTCGGAAAGGATTACAAGCTTGAGCGGGACGGCGACAAAACCCTCATCAGGCACCACGGGAAAGTCAGCGCATTCGATGTCTTCATCGATGCCCGTGGTCAACAGCCGATGACAACGGCCGACTTGCCCTTCCCCACTCTCCGCAACGCGCTCACCGAGGCGGGACAGGAGACACCCGAGGTGGATGAGGGCTTCGGTCTGATGGGGGTGGAGGGGTATTCTGGCCGACTGACCTTGGCCGCCATTCCGTACCTGATGCACTACAAGCCCTTCGTTCAGGGCATCACCGCCAGCGCGGAGATCGGACAGACCATCGCCGACAAATTGGCGACGCAATAGCTTACTCCGCCTTGGAACGTGGGCGCGGCCGGATTACGTGGGCCACACCATCAGGATCAGCGGAACACCTACGACCAGCACCAAGACAGAAAGCGGGGCACCGAGGCGCGCATAGTCGCTGAAACGGTAGCCTCCAGGTCCCATCACCAGCGTATTGCACTGATGGCCGATGGGCGTAAGGAAATCGCAGCCGGAGCCAACTGCGACGGCCATCAGAAACGCATCGGGTCCAAGCCCCAGACGCTCCGCGAAGACCACGGCAATCGGCGCCATGACGAGTACCGTTGCGGCGTTGTTCAGAAACGGTGTGACCGCCATCGCAACCGCCATGATAAGGGCCACCGAGCCCCATGCGGGAAGCCCGATGGCCAGGTTCGAAAGGAGATCACCGATCAGCTCCGCCCCGCCGGTCGTCTGCAGTGCCTCGCTGACCGGGATAAGTGCCCCAAGCATGACGAGGATCGGCCACTCCACCGCTTCGTAGGCTGCTTCCGGGCTGATCGCTCCTGTAAGGATCATGGCCAGGGCGGCCCCTGAGAAGGCAAGCGCGACAGGTACAAGACCGATTGCCGTCAAGCCCATCGCCACGGCCAGGATGGCGACCGGGAGCAGATCGCGCCGGACGGACCCGAAGCGCAGTTCCCGTTCTGCCAACGGCAAAAGCCCGAGTGCCGCAATGCGGTCCGGAAGTATTTCAAGAGGTCCTTGCAGCAGGAGCACATCTCCTGGCTCCAACGCTGTTTCGCCGACCCTTTCTGCGACCCGTCTGCCCGATCGGGAAATCGCCACCAGGTTGATGGCCTGCTCGTCGAACAGGGCGAGACTCGTGGCGCTCTTCCCAAGGATGGGCGAGGTCGACTTCACAACCGCTTCAACGATCGCAATGCGCTCTGAACCAGGTGTCTGCTTGTCCTGCCGCGCGAGAACAAGACCAGCATTCTTGACGGCAAGTTCAAGTGCATCCGGCGGCCCCCTGAGCTGAAGGATGTCACCCATTTGTATCGCGTGTTCTGGTAGCGTCACGGGGCGTCGCTTTCCTTCCCGGATAACCCCGGTCAAAGTCACTTCCCCGTCTGCCAGGCCGAGGAAGTCCCCGATCGTCCTGCCAATGATCGGCGCACCCTCGGGCACCGATGCCTCGGAATTGTAATCGCCGATGTTCACCGCCTCACCGAGAGTGGCGGTGGCTCGACGATCGTGGGGCAGCAGGAAACGCGATACCAGCATCAGGAAAACCAATCCGACCGCGGACAGGCCCAGTCCCACCGGTGCGTAGTCGAACATGCGGAAAGGTTGACCCGTCAGGTCTTCGCGGACCTGCGACACGATGATGTTTGGCGATGTGCCGACCATCGTGATCAGCCCTCCCAGGAGGGATCCGAACGCCATCGGCATCAGGAAGAGTGAGGGAGAGCTGCGCGACTTCTTCGCGATCCTTAACGCGGCCGGCATCATTATGGCCAGAGCGCCGATGTTCTTGATGAGGGCGGACAGCAATGTGACCGCGCCCACCAGAACCAGCAATTGAACGCCGAAGCCACTGACCCGCCGGGCGAGCCACCGCAGCACGAGGTCGATCAAATGCGAGCGTGCGACGGCGGCACTCACGACCAGCGCGGATGCCACGATGATAACGATGTCATTGCTGAACCCCGAGAACGCCTCGTCAGGTTTCACTGTTCCCGCGGCGACAGAAGCCGCAAGGGCGAGAAGCGCAACCAAATCGTACCGCAGACGCCCCCAGATAAAGAAGATCATCATTCCGAAGATGATCATGAAGGCATAGAGCTGAAGCAGGGTCATCAGGCCTCCGAAGCCATGGCTGACGCGCTTTGCATTCAGTCCTCAGCCCAACCCGCCATGTGGACCTAAGTTCCACCTACGAAACGGAGATTGAACAGCAGCTGGGTAGCCGCCGCTTAAGTCACTCGCGACGATCCGGATCAGTTTAGGTGACGAGTTTTTGCGTGCGCGGTCGCGTCTTCAGGCAGCTGCATCGTCTCGACGAGGTACTCCCCCACGGAGTGCATTTGCAGACTTCCTGAGACCGCTCAGGACGCGGTCCCGGACGCTGTCGCCGATCCCGCAAAGGGCGGAAAGCGGTCGGTGACCGGCCCGCAGCAAACAACTCGCGCGGGCCGCTTTAGGTTTACTTGCCTGGCCCGACCACGCGCATCACGAAGGACGGAGCGGGCTCTCCTGGCGGGACCGGGCCGGGGACCTCGTTTGCGATCGGTTCGAGCGACTGGAGGTAGGCCGCGATCGCATAGGCGTCCTCGTCGCTGAGGGCAGACAGGTTCGGCCAGGGCATCACTGGAACAAGCCCGCGGCCATCGGGTGTGGCACCGGTCCGGATCGCCGTGACGATCTCGTCGGCGGTCCAGCCCCCAAGTCCGGTAGCATCCGGGGTGAGGTTCGGACCGTAGACGATTCCGACGCCGGGTATCTCGAAACCCACATCTGAGCCTGCCAAATGGCGCTCAAGGTTGGGCTGGCCAAGGAAGTAACCAGGCGTGTGGCAGTCGCCGCAACCGGCGATCTGGGCGAGGTAGCGGCCACGTTCGACCTGCGCTTCGTCGGCGCGCGAGGTGCCCGGGACAAGGATCGCCAACAGGATCGAGATCACGCCGGCGAAAAGCTCGGGCTGGCGGCCGCGACGAGGGGATTTCTGCTGTCTGGTCAAGTCGTTCGTTCCTTATTCCGCAGCCTGGGCGGAGACACTGATTGCTTCCGCATCGTGGACCTGCCGACCCGCGAAAAGGCCGTCCGGATCATAGGTCCGCGCAAGGGACGCGATCCGCTCGCGGGCGGAGGCACTGTGGCAGTCGTCCATCCAGCCAGGCCGGGCGAGATCGGCGTGGCCTACGTAACGGCCGGTGGTGACGGGGGAGAGCCGGTCCATCCCGTCGCGCAGCCAGGCAAGATTCGCGGCGTCGTCCTGAGGCTTGGTCCAGGTGCCGTGCATGATCCCGCAGACCGGGCCGATCACCGACAGGGCGGCGTCGGGCAGGTCACGGGACAGCGCCGAGTTGCGGCCGTAGATCACCCCGATCGCGTTCGACATCGGCGACGGCGCTTCGGCCACCATGCGGGCCAGACCCTCGAAGGTGGTGTCGGCGTCGTGGCTCCACAGGCAGTCCACGCCATAGCGTGCGCCGTCCGGGAAGCTTTGGTCGACGATGCCGTAGAGGGTGGCAAAGTCGATGGGCGTGAGCGGCATGGTGGTCAGCGGGGCCTCGGGCAGAAGGTCGCCGATGTTGCGGGCGATGCCGGTGAGTTCGACCATGGACCCGCCGTAGATCGACAGGATCACGGTGGCGAATTTCGCATCGCCCAGCCCCAGGTGCGGCGGGGCGGCGGCGAGGGAGAGCGAGACCTCGGCGAAACTTGGCAGGACGTTGGAAAGCCGCTTGAGGCTGGCGGTCACTTCGGCTGTGCGGGCAAGCGGGTATGTCCAGGTGCTGACGGCCATCGCGG
>DATGWU010000046.1:0-3778 GCA_035299345.1 Rhizobium sp. | reverse complement strand
ATTGAAAATCAGTATGTTAGGAACTTTTACAGGACGCAGTTTGGCACATAGCATTGGCACACATCAAGGTTGAAAAAGCGATGTGATGTCGGTGTCACTCCGGCGATGGCGAGTGCCGCTGAGGCCGAAGGGAACGCCCTGCATGCTCGGCAATCGATCTTGCGCCTATGCACGTGCCAAAACTAACCGTGAGCTAGAATCGCGCGACTGTAAAGACATCCACGGAGCTCCCTTGAGACTCGCAACATGCCAAAGCATTACTTCATCCCTTTGGGTGTTTCTCGCCTTCACGGTGCCGATACGCGCCGCAGCCCGCCACGAGCAGCACCACGCCGCACCTCCCGCGAGATTGAAGTGGCGTAGCCACGCGGCTCACAAGCACCTATTGAAGGCAGCAGCATGAGCAACGACGAGGTCCTGCGCGCCGTGGAATTCGAGTCAATGTCCGGAGGTGCAGCCTCGGCCGGCAAGCAGTCAGCGGTAGTGAAGAACGGCGGCAACAAAGGCAAACAGGCTCCGACAAAGGCCAATATCGCCCAGATCCCGAAAATCACCACCGAAGAGGCGTTCTGCAACTCCAAACTGCGTAAAGCCGCCTTTTACGCTGACGAGAACGTTCTGATCTTCAACATGGACGTTCGCGAGGCAATGACGCACTTGACCAACGCGGGCGTAATCGTTAATTGCGTAGTCACTTCGCCGCCGTTCTATGGCCAACGGGATTACGGAGCAAAGGGTCAGATCGGACTCGAGGAGCATCCACAGCAATTCATCGAGCAACTCGTGGCTTGCTTTGAAGCAGTTAAGCCCGTGCTCGCCGAAAACGGCAGCCTGTGGGTCAATCTTGGTGACACTTACTGGAGCGGTAAGGGTGAACACAAGAGCGGGGAGTCGAAGCAAAGCGCGCGGCGATTCGGCCTGCGACCTCAGGACCGCACTGGCGATGGGCTCTTGTGTAAGCCCAAGCAGCTCCTACTTATTCCGCATCGGTTCGCCATCGCGATGCAGGAAAGGAACTGGATCGTGCGAAACGACAACGTTTGGGTTAAGCCGAATCCGATTCCCGACCAGGTACGCGATCGCTGCTCGATGTCGCACGAGTACATGTTTCACCTGGTCAAGTCGCGCTGGTATTTCTTCAACAAGGAGGCTGTCGGGCGTAAATCCGAATCCGGCAGCATCCTTCCGCCGCCTGACACTTGGGAGATCCCACCTGCTCGGCGCAGCCACAGGCACAAGGCCCGCTTTTCGGAGGAGCTCGTTCGGATCCCGATCCTCTCGACTACTCCGCAGAATGGTGTAGTGCTCGATCCATTCGGAGGCAGTGGAACGAGCCTGGTCTTTGCTAGGAAGCACGGCTTTCGCGCGATTGGTATCGACATCAAGAGGGACTTCTGTCAGGCGATGGTGGAGCACCTCGGAGAGCTTGGCTAAGGCAAAGCGGCCCCACCGAAAAGAACAACGACGGAGCACAAATGGCCCGATTCCTGACGGCAACACGCATCAAAGCCAGCATCCAAGAGCTTGAAGACACGCGCGCCAAGAGTTCCTTGATGGAGTTCTTGATCCTCAAGAGATCATTGCTTCTCAAGGGCGCTTCAAAGGTACCCCTGTCGCTTGGCGAGGGCACCTACATGCAGGCGTTGCGGGAACTCGCGGCCGTTCGTGAGGCGCCGGAAATGAAGGCACAAAAGCAGTTCTTCAACGTCTTCGCCAGCGACGATACGAAGGGCGGGTTTCGCGCGGGCAAATATATGTCCAACGGGCCGGGCACAACGGTTAACAGCAATCCGTGGCAGACCATCGTCGAGTTCTCCGACACCAAGCCACGTGGCGTCGGCTTCAAGGCAGGCTACGAGGTGAATCTCGCCAAGCCGCTGTTGAAGTCGGCGAACGAAGCTAAGCCAAAGTTGACCGAAGCCGCAGTCTGGGTTTTTCGCCGATTGGACCTCGACGAAACGCTCGGCACCGAAACCAACCCGATCCGACGCGCCGAACTTTTGCGCGACAAGCTGGGCAGTGATGTGGGCCTGACGCCTCAGGAAATCGCCACCTTGTTCGACTCGAACGCAGGGACAGGCATTGAGGATTCCGACCTGCAAGACGCGCCGGCAAGCCCAGAGGACTATCTCGATCTCACCGGGAGCGAGGCGCCCACCGAGCTGGAAGCCACGGGCAAGTTGTGCTCGCTTGACCTGGTGGCCGCTCTCGCCGCGAAGCCTTTTGTGATTCTCACCGGTGCCTCTGGCACCGGCAAGTCCCGCTCGAGCTTGCGGTTGGCCGAGCAGCTCCAGGAAGTCTACGAGGGACAAGTCGACGGAAGCATCTTCCAGCTTGTGCCCATCGGTCCAGACTGGACATCGCCGAAGCGCTTGATCGGATTTCGCACCCCGTTCGGGCAGTCTCGGAAGACGCCCGAGGGCAAAGACACCAACGAAAGCTACGAGATCACCGACACGCTCCGGATCATCCTGCGCGCCTGCAACCCCACCTCGACTTCCATTCCGCACTTTCTGATCTTCGACGAGATGAATCTCTCACATGTCGAACGATATTTCGCCCCGTTCTTGTCGCTAATGGAGGCCTCGGCCATCGTGGAAGACAGCGACAACGCAGCATTGATTGATCCGCGCTCGCTTCGAGTCATCAGCGAGCTGCTGGATCTCGAGGACCCTGACAGTTCGGAGGCGAAGTCCGCGAAGATTCTGGTCACCAACGAGCAACCCCTGAGGCTACCTCCAAACCTCTTCTACGTCGGCACCGTCAACATTGACGAGACCACCTACATGTTCTCGCCCAAGGTGCTCGACCGGGCTCATGTTCTCGAAGTGCGCGCGCTCCGGCCGTCCCAATACGCAGCAGGGGCGACGCCCGACGAGACCGTGGACATCGCTGTTGCTAACCAGCTTCTGCGAGAGGCGATTGATGACCGAGAGGCCGGGGAAGGCCGCGACTCCAATCCGGTTAAGGTGCTTTACCCGCTTGCAGATAAGCATGGCGTAGACGCCGTTGTGCTCGACGTCTACCAGAACTTTACCCTCAAGGTCCTGGAAGGCTGCTTCAAGCTGCTCGCGCCTGTGGGCTTCGAGTTCGCCTTCCGGATCAACAAGGAGATCTACGCCTACATGCTGGTCTGGGTCAAAGCCGAGCTCGCCAACGGCGTCCCCCCCGAGGACGCCTTGCAGCGTTGGGTCGACGGCCTAGATCGGGCTCTATTCCAGAAGGTTCTTCCCAAGATCCACGGTAGCCGCTCGGCTCTGGGAGACAGTCTGAAGGCGCTGCACGCATTCCTGGGCGGCTCGCATGCGGACAGCGATCCACCAGCCAAATACACACTCGGTGCTGAGACCCCGACGCGCATCGAGCCAGCTGAGGCCATCGCGCTGCCCGCGGGTAAGGAGTTCGGACGGTGCCGGGCGAAGCTGCTGGAGATGCACGCTCGGCTGCTCTCGCGCAACTACGTCTCCTTCGTGAAGTGACATGAACTTCGTTCCGCTGCATCGCGCGCGATTCGACCTAGGCGCGGGCTGCTGGATCGACATCGAAGCCGACCTCGGCGAAGGCAAGCCGCTCGCCGAGGGAGCTATCCAGTCTGACTGTCTGATATCCGCCGAGGAGGAAGCCAGGGCCGACGAGGTCTCGTCGGGCGGCGTACCGCCGATGTGCTGGCGCGACGCAGGAGAACTGTTCGAAAAGTTCCAGCTCCGCGAGGACACCAACTACTTCGTCGACGTGGCCACGCCTTTCTCCATGGACGAGGCCGTTCAACGGTGCAAAG
>DATGWU010000045.1:0-4228 GCA_035299345.1 Rhizobium sp. | reverse complement strand
CGCCGTCGTCAACTACGGCATCAACATGGAGATCGGCCCGCAGGCGACCTCCTCGGTGACCTTCAAGGCATCGAAGGCCGGCGTCTACTGGTACTACTGCTCGTGGTTCTGCCATGCGATGCACATGGAGATGAAGGGCCGCATGTTCGTCGAACCGAAGGCGGTATGATGATCCGCCTATCCGCGGCAACACTGATCGGGATGGCGGCCTTTACGGCCGCCCTCCCACCGTTTGCCTTCGCGGCGGAACTTACGGTTTCGCCGGCGGAGGATACCGCCCTGCAGGCGGTGATCGACCGGGCCGCGCCCGGCGACACCATCACGCTGCAGGCCGGTACCTATCGCGGTCCGGTCACCATCGGCAAACCGCTGACGCTCACCGGTGAAGAAGGTGTGGTGATCGCCGGCTCCGGCCGCGGCAGCGTCATCTCCATCACCGCCGAGAACGTCATCGTCCGCAACCTTGCGATCAACGGATCGGGCCGGAACATCGCCGCGCTCGATTCCGGCGTCTTCGTCGCGCAGACGGCAACGGGCGCGGTCGTCGAGGACAACGAACTCACCGGCAACCTCTTCGGCATCTACCTGCACGGCGCCCGCGATTCGGTCGCACGCGGCAACCGGATCGTCGGCCTCCAGGAAGGCCGCATGAGCGAGGCCGGCAACGGCGTCACCGTCTGGAATGCGCCCGGCGCCAAGGTGATCGACAACGACATCCGCTTCGGCCGCGACGGCATCGCCACCAATGCCAGCAAGAAAAACGTCTTCCGCGGCAACCGCTTCCGCGACCTGCGCTTTGCCGTGCACTACATGTACACCAACGACAGCGAAGTGAGCGACAACGTCTCGACCGGCAACTCGGTCGGCTACGCCATCATGTTCTCGCAACGGCTGAAGGTCACCGGCAACGTCTCCGACGGCGACCGCGACCACGGCCTGCTGCTCAACTCGGCCAACGGCTCCGTCATCACCGGCAACACGGTGATCGGCCGCATGCAGCCGATCGACCGCTGGCTCAGCGCCGGCACGCGCTCCGAGCACGGCGTGCCACAGTCCGGCGACGACGACGCCGTCAGCCTGGGCGATGACCGGCTCGGGCCGGAGAAATGCGTCTTCATCTACAACGCCAACCGGAACCGTTTCGCCGACAACCTGTTCGAAGGCTGTGCGATCGGCATCCACTTCACCGCCGGCTCGGAGGGCAACCGCATGAGCGGCAATGCATTCATCGACAACCGCAACCAGGTCAAATATGTCGGCACCCGCTATCTCGACTGGTCGGAAGGCGGGCGCGGCAACTACTGGAGCGACAATCCGGCCTTCGACCTCGACGGCGACGGCATCGGCGATACGCCGTACCGGCCGAACGATCTCATCGACCGCGTGCTCTGGACCGCGCCGCAGGCGAAGCTGCTGACCAGCAGTCCGGCGGTGCAGGTGATCCGCTGGGCGCAGGCGCAGTTTCCCGCACTGCTGCCGGGCGGCGTGGTCGACAGCCGGCCGCTGATGACGTCGCCCGCCGACATGGCGACGCCCGGCAAGGGGATCGTCCGATGACCGAAACCGTCATCCTCTCCGCCGTCGGCAAGCGCTACGGCAAGGTGGACGCCGTGCGCGACGTTTCCTTCACCCTCGGCGCCGGCGAGACGATCGCGCTCGTCGGCCACAACGGCGCCGGCAAGACGACGCTCATCAAGATGATGCTCGGCCTCATCCGGCCGACGACCGGCACGGTGAAGGTGCTCGGCGAGGACCCGTCGAGCGGCGATTTCGCCGTGAGACGCCGGCTCGGGTATCTTCCCGAAAGCGTCTCCTTCCACATGGCGCTCACCGGCCGGGAAACGCTTTCCTTCTATGCCCGGCTGAAGCGCGTCGACGAGGCGGAGATCCCCGGGCTCTTCGAGCGGGTGGGGCTCGCGCCGCTCGCCGCCGACCGGCCGGTCAGAACCTATTCCAAGGGCATGCGGCAGCGCCTCGGGCTCGCGCAGGCGCTGCTCGGCGAGCCGCGCATCCTGCTCCTCGACGAGCCGACGAGCGGCCTCGACCCGGCGCTCCGCCGCAGCTTCTACGATCTCATCGCCGAGCTGCGGAACAAGGGCACGACGGTGCTTCTCTCCTCGCATGCTCTCACCGAACTCGAGGGCCGCGCCGACCGCGTCGTCATCGTCAACGACGGTGTGAAGATCGCCGACGGCACGCTCGACGACCTGCGCCGCATCGCGCGCCTGCCGACGCGGATCAGCCTCAAGGTCGCCGAGGGCACCGAGAAGCCGCAGGGGATCAACGGCACCACGCCGTGGAGGAACCTCGGCGACGGTTCCTTCGAGACGGATGTGGCGCCCGAGGAGAAGATCGCGCTGCTCAGAAAGGTGACCGCGACACCGACGGCGCTGAGCGCCCTCAGCATCGCCGAGCCGACGCTCGACGATCTCTATGCGCATTTCCTGAGAGGGCAGCAGAGACCATGACCAACCTATTGATCATCGCCCGCAAGGAAATCCAGGAGGGGCTCAGGAACCGCTGGGTGCTCGCAACCACGCTGCTGCTTGCCGCGCTTGCCCTGACGCTCACCTTCCTCGGCAGTGCCCCGACCGGCAATGTCGGCGCCGCACGGCTCGACGTCGTCATCGTCTCGCTTGCGAGCCTGACGATCTTTCTCGTGCCGCTGATCGCGCTGCTGCTCTCCCACGATGCGATCGTCGGCGAGATGGAGCGCGGCACGATGCTCTTGCTGCTCAGCTATCCGATCGGGCGGCGCGAGGTGATCTTCGGCAAGTTCCTCGGCCATCTGGCGATCCTCGCCTTCGCGACCGTCTTCGGCTACGGCGCCGCCGCGGCCGCACTTGCGGCCACCGGCACGGCGATCGATGCCGAAAGCCTGCGGGCTTTCCTCGCGATGATCGCCTCCTCGGTGCTGCTCGGCGCCGTCTTCACCGCGATCGGCTACGTGGCGAGCGCGCTTTCCGGCGAGCGCAGCACGGCGGGCGGGATTGCCGTCGGCATCTGGCTGTTCTTCGTCCTGATCTACGACATGGCGCTCCTCGGCGCACTCGTTGCCGCACAGGGAAAGACGGTGCCGTCCTGGCTCCTCGATCTTCTGCTGCTCGCAAACCCGACCGACGCCTACCGGCTCCTCAATCTCGGCTCGGGCGAAGCGGGCGCACTTTCCGGCCTCGGCGGGGTCGCCGCCCATACCGGGCTTTCGCCGGCGCTGCTTCTCGTAGCACTTGCAGTCTGGACGCTCGGACCGCTTGCCGCCGCGACACTGCTTTTCTCGAGGAAAGAACTATGAGACCGCTCGCTCTCGCATCAAGCCTCCTCGCCTTCCTGCTGCTGACCGGATGCAGCGAGGAGAAGACGGTCGAGGCACCGGCCCCTTACGCGCTGACCGAGGAGGCGATGGGCCGTTACTGCGGCATGAACGTGCTGGAGCATGCCGGTCCGAAGGGACAGATCATCCTCGAACAGATCCCGGAGCCGATCTGGTTCTCGTCGGCGCGCGACGCACTTGCCTTCACCATGCTGCCGGAGGAGCCGAAGGACATCGCGGCGATCTACGTTTCCGACATGGCGAAGGCGCCGAGCTGGGAGGAACCGGGGGCGGAGAACTGGGTCGACGCGCGCAAGGCCTTCTTCGTCATCGGCAGTTCGGTACGCGGCGGCATGGGCAGCGAGGAAACAGTGCCGTTCTCGACCGAGGCGGCAGCCAAGGATTTTGCGGAGAAGAACGGCGGCCGCGTCGTCCACTTCGACGAGGTGCCGCAGGATTACGTGCTCGGCAACGGCACGGACGAGAAAGGACAGGACAATGGCTGAGGCTTTCAACCGCCGCCGGGCGCTGACCATCATGGCCGCCGTCGCCGGGCTTCCCCTCATCCCCTTCGCCGGCCGTGCGCATGCGGCAATCGCGCCCGTGATCTGGCAAGGGCAGGCGCTCGGCGCACCGGCGACGCTGATCCTCAATCACCACGACAGGGCGGAGGCCGAGGCACTCGTCGCCCGCGTCGTCGCCGAGGTCCGACGACTGGAGGAAATCTTCAGCCTCTATCGGCCGGATTCCGTCCTCTCCGAGCTCAACCGCACGGGTGCGCTCGCGGCGCCGCCCGCCGACCTCGTGGACCTGCTCGGCCATTGCCGGACCGCCTGGGAGACGACCCGCGGCGCCTTCGATCCGACCGTGCAGCCGCTCTGGATGCTCTATGCCCGCCACTTCCAGGCCCTCGGTGCC
>DATGWU010000044.1:0-6440 GCA_035299345.1 Rhizobium sp. | reverse complement strand
TATCCTCGCCTCCGGCGGCAGGTACCGCTGCCACTTCGCTCTCGACCACCTCCTCTCCGTCCTCGGTCGCCATAGTCCGGTCCGAAGCGACCGAGAAGAATCCCTCCGATCATTTGGAACTCCGGTACACGCAGACTGCAGTCAACCTTCGCGAGGGACCTGGTACCAGGTTTGCCGTCATCACCGTCATCCCCAAGAGCACGCAGGTCGTGGTGATGGCGGTCGAGGGAGGCTGGAGCCGCGTGCGGGTCGATCAAGGCAGACTAGGGTGGATGGCAAATTCGACGATCTCGGCAAGTCCGCCCCCTCGGCAGTGAGCCGATTGTCTCCGTTAGAGCTTCGCTCCGTGAGCCATAGGATCGGACGGCACCGAAAGGCGCCGTCCCATGTCGTCACTTGTCAGGAAGCCGTCTGATCCCCGGACGATCCGTTGACCAGCCTGGAGACTTCGCGGCCGGGAATGAAATCACGGTCCATGAGAAGCCCGGCGAGTGTCTTCACATCTTTCATGCGGGCCTGAATAATCTCCTCAGCTCGTTCGAGCTGCTTCGCGAGAAGCCGTTCGACCTGCCGCCGGAGCACGGGATTCTGCCTTCGAAGCTCGTCGAGGTCCTTTGACGTCGATACATCGCAGTAAAGGAGCGACCCGAGTCCCAGGCTGGCAAGCATGAGAGTGGCAAGGTCCGAAGCCCGCTGAAGGTCTGACCCATCGACACCGCCTGAGCCCTCGAGAACATCCCCGAGAACGACTTTTTCGGCAGCCATACCTCCGAGCATCATGGCGATCTCGTCGAGATAGGACTGGCGGCTTCGGCGACGTGTTGTCTGCCTCCGCCATTGAACGTACCCAATCCTACCATGGCGATGCCCCATCTCTTTCGCGACGACAATCATTTCGATCTCGGCTACAGCGAGTTCGAGACCGACCAAGGCATGTCCGGCCTCATGCGCGCATGCTGCCCAACGCTCGTCGCGTCCTAGAACAGCGACGGGCGGTACAAGCGCCAGTAGATCCGGCACGCTGACCTCCCTACCCTGTCTGCGTGCGGTCCGGCGAGCATCCTTCGCGACCTGCGCGATGGTGGCCCCGGTATAGCCACTTGTTGCTCGGGCAACCTCCTGCAGGTCTTCCGGCGGAAGCACGTTTTCGAGATGCATGGAGAGCATCTGTGCCCGTGCCGCATGGTCGGGCAGACCAATGGCGATGTGACGATCAAGCCGACCGGGCCTTAGCAGTGCTGCGTCGATGTTGTTCGGAAAATTGGATGCGGCGATGACGACGACTCCTTCGCGTCCACCGGATCCATCGAGAAGTTCCAGTAGTGCATTCACGACCTGCATACTGTAGTTGGCGTTGTCGCCTCTGAATGTCCGGCGATCGCCAATGCTGTCGATTTCGTCCAGAAACAGCACTGCAGGAGCATTGTCGGCAGCTTCGCGGAAACTCTTGTGCATGGCGCCGAGCATATCGCCCAAATGGCCCTTGGACTGCCATCGCGCACTCGACGTGCCGAAAAAACTCGCCCTGCACGAGCGCGCCACGGCCGACGCGAACAATGTCTTTCCTGTACCTGGAGGACCGCTGATGAGAAGTCCGGCGTCGACATCGCGCCAGGCGAGCTTGCCTGCCCTCCACTCATCGAGATCTACGGCCAAGCTCAACGCCCATTCGCGGGCCGCCCCGTAACCTTCGAGCTCCTCCACGCGCGGTTCCCATGCAGGAACCTGTGGAACCTTCGACGCGTCCGTAAGCCTCGTCAGGACGATTTCGATCGGCCGCCCTTTCCGCAATGCCTGGAACAGCAGATTCGGAGGATATTCGCAGAGCTGCGTTGCAACATCACTGGCGATATCGATCTGCCATGCACTCTTCGTAGCGGACATCAGATGGATCGGCTTGACGGATCCCACGTCGAGAATGCGGTCCAGAGCGATTGCGACCTCGGGCGGCAGCTTGGCTCCCTTCTCGATCAGTACGACGACAGCCAAATTCTGGGCCAGGACCTTTCTGGCATCCTCGGAGTATGTCTCACCTTTTCGCCCCAGTTCGATCGTCGTTACGGTGTAGTGGATCAACTCATGTGACTGCCGCAAAACTGCCTTGGCCGCCTGCCGGTAGGTTTCCACGTCCGCGTCTGGTGGCAGCATCAGGCCAATGGCTCGGTCAATCCGCTGTGCCCGCAGGTAGAATCCGCACCGTCTCAGGGCATTCCTGATGGCCACGGCATAGGTCGTCACTTCGAGCGAGGCTTCCCGCTCTACAGTTTTCTTCTGCATGGCTCCCCTCCTACTTCGCCGCGCGCCTGACGACCGTTTCCGGTCCGAGCAGAGCTTCATCGAGGTCGACTTCGAGGATCCCCATGAGAATCATCGTCGCGATTGTCGGCATTGGCTTGCTTTCGCGAACGACCGAAAGGCATTCCGCAAGCGTCAACGTCCCCATTTCCTCCAAGACCGCGAGAATTCGGATGCGATCACCAAGAGGTGCACCATAGCCAGCGTAGCGGATGAGATCCCTGGCATTCTGGAGCCGAGGCCCTCCCCCGAACTCGGAGAGGGACACCACCTGATATCGATAGCCCTGCTTCTCGGCTAACCTGGCAATCCAACTGACGATGCCGGCATCTGGGGAGCGGACATCCACGAGCAGTGCTTCGCTCTCAGTTTCGACAGCGAAATCGACATAGTGGTGTCGGGGATTCCGCGCCCCGGAGTCGTTGACGATAGGCTGCGGCATGCAGCGCCAAGCGGACACCTTAGGATCCAGGTCCAGCAAGCAGGCGTAATCGCGTGCCTGCTGCGAACGATACAGAGGACGACCAACGCACTTGAGCGTCGAATGAGGAAAACGGGGACGATAGTGCGGAGAAATGCAGACTTCATCGTCTGCAGAATGAGCGGTTCCAGTCGTCATGACGGCCTCTCCAACGAATAGCAATCTGGGCGGCGCCGGGGACGGTCCCGGAAATCCAATCAGTCAGCGTATTCGGAAGGTGGGCGTAAACGTCTTGCTCATAATGAGAACGTTTAGTGAACATGGTTTCGGACGTCAACCAGAATTCGTCGCCGCGGTGAGACCGGGTTCATGAATGGGAGATCGCCAGCGCCTCTCTGCTGCAAGAAATGAAGGCTTTTACGGATTCCATGACTGGTGGTGCTCACGATTCAGTCATGTCCAGCAGTGCGGTGGGCCGACGCAATCGAAAATCGACACTCGCTCTCTTGTTGGTTTTGCCGTCGCCGGTTACGGTCCGTCACCGTAGTTGCAGAAATCTCGATCAGGGATTGGGATCGTCATCGTCGGGGAGAGGACCGGGACGGGAGAACAGTTCTTCCAGTGTCTTTTCTCCAGGTACGAACGTCACGTCAAATCTGCCGTCGGTGTCGACCACTCTCTGAGTGCCGCGTGTTTTAGCTGCGTCCAGCACCTCCTGGATGCGGGCCTCTGCCTCGTGTCTCTGCCAATCGAAGTTATGCGTCATCTCGGCCTCCCTCGGACGACATCATGCCAGCCTGCGCAGTATAGCGAAGGAATTCGATCTCACCCCGGAGTTTTTTCAGGACGGCAGTTTCTAACCACAGGATGATGTTACCGTGCGGATAGACCCTATTCTTTTGGTAGATACGGACATCGTCAGCCTAATGGGCCGCGTGAAGCCGCCTCCTGGACTGCGCCCATGGCTCTTGCGTGTCGGCATAGATCGCCTGGCCCTCTGCTATCCCGTCATAGCAGAACTATTGCGCGGAGCCCACCTCCGGACAAAGGACGATCCACAGAGAGCGCTTCTCATCGCCAATTGGGTCGATGACCTCATGTCAATGGCGTTTCCTTTTCCGGAAATGACATCGCAGGTGGCTATGGTCTACGCCGGGATGACGTCTGTTCCCAGCTTGCGGCACATGTGGACCGTGCAGCGCGGCCAGAAGAGCAACAGGCTCGGACACGATTTGATGATCTCCGCCGTCGCCATCGCTCATCGTATGCCGATTCTCACCGGCAACGTCGACGATTTTCTCGAGATCAACGAGCATTTCCCCCTGCCCGGCGTGTACCATCCGATGGAGGCGCGATGGTTTGTGGATCCCGGCCTCGAGGTGCCGCTTCCCTATTTCGATCCAAGCGAGCCCGACCCGCACGAGAAAGCCCTGCCCAAGCTTCACAGGCCCAGCCACCGCAGTTCGTCCGAACCCGGAAACGATTCGCAATAGCGCCCCTAGGCGCTACTTGTCCGGGTCCTTGGCATTCCACCTCCTCAGGTTTTCTCTGCGTTTCCCTTGGGACACCGTCCTCCGACCGACCTTGGCTGGCACGAATCCAACCTTTGACAGCGCATCGCCAAGCGTTTCGTTGTCGTCCGCCATCTCGCCGATCGGGCCAACGTCGCCGGCTTTGCCCTCATCGTTCTTTCCACCGTGTGGCATACCAATCTCCGATTCCAACAGTCCGCCATCGCGAAGATGTTACCAGCTTTGGGTATGCGCTACACCTTAGCCCGTTTGGCAGCTTGCCTGAACGACGTCCTGCAACGTCCACCAGAGATTTCCGGAATTCGGCAAAGCCACAAACGATCGCTTTCGGCAGCCAGCAGCAGTCGTTGGCCCAACATCAAGGAACAACCGATTTGGGGCCGGAGGCCGACTGGCGGCTCCCAGGAGGCGCAACTGCAAAAGCGGACGATCAAACCATCGACCTTCTCTGTGTAAGAGAGATGGCTTGGATTGGGCCACTTGCGGCTCGTCCGCTCCCAATCTGGAGTGCCCAAATACAGCGGATACTGGGTGAGGATCGAGTACGCCGGTGCTGATCGCAAGCGCAGTACCGAGTGAGAATGGTTGGGAGGTCATTGCTGTATGAGGCTTCAGAGCGAACCGAGCCGCTTTCAGTTTGATCAAATATTGCTTTACCCATAGTCACCAACTACGTTCGATCAACGGATGGGGAATGGCGGGAAAATCGGGGTTAATTCGTGGCGGGCAGGAGGGAAGTTCCGACGAGTGCGGCGTCGGATATCAAGAGTGCCAAAGCCTCTCAGCAGGTAAGAAAAGCACGGGTTAAACCTTCGCCCGATATCGTGCTCGACGAGCCCAACTATGTGCCGCCCGATTATGGTGCCAGCCGGCGCACGCGGATCGGCTCAAGTGTCATCGAACAATTCGTCGCCGGTCATGATGCCGGCGACGTCCTACGTGAGCTAGTTCAAAACGAGTATGATGGCGGTGGCGAAAAGCTCACTCTGACCTTCGGGAGCAAGTCGCTCGAGGTGGTCGGTTCGGGTCGCAATATCGAGCGTAGCGGCTGGGAGCGGCTCTCGGTGATCGTCGGAACCGGCAATGTCATGGGCACTCGCGGCGCAGAAGTCGTCGCGCCGAAGGAGAATGGAATAGGTTCGAAGAATTTCGGGCTGCGGTCGCTGTTCCGCTTTGGGGATGAAATCCACATCCGATCTGCCGGGCAGGTAGCCCTCCTCGACCTTCAGACGCAGGAGACCGGTCGCGCCCCCGATCCACAATCTCGGGAGGTGAAGGGCGTACGCCTGTACGTGCCCTATCGGACCCGATCGAGCGAAACCCTTGAGGCGTTCACTGTTGAGCGAGAGGCGCATGCGCTGGACCTGATGGCGACGAGCATGCCCGATACACTGCTCAAGCTGGCGCATAGCGGGAAGAAGTCGGGCCTTCACGAAGTCAACGTTCGTTCGATCCGAACCGGACGCGTCCTGCGTTGGCGACAAGAGGCGTCACCAGATCGCTGCCGTACATCCGGAGTATCGATGATCTCCCGGCGCGGCCGGATGAGTGATGGCGACGCGCGTGTCATCTCTTTCCAGGAAGAGGAGTTCTCGCGAACCGTCGAATTGCCGGCGGAATATGCAGATCGCCGGTTCCCATCGTACTACAGGGCCGCCGGCGGCAGGGTGAAGATCGCGGTCTCGGTGCCGATCGCGCGACGCAAGATCGATATCGGCCATAACGGCCACTTCTACTATCCATTGAAGGCTCCGGCCTCGCGAACCGGTTGCCCGGTGAGCGTGAGCGCTCCGTTCGACCTCAATCAAGATCGCAGCGGTCTCAACGATCTCCAGTGGAACGACTGGCTAATCGATCAGGCGGTCGAACTGGTGATGGACCTGCTCGTTTCCGACTGGTTCGTGCGATATGGCGCAGATGCCTTCACAACGCTCGCGGGCGTCGGCGCTGCCACGCCCGATCGGTTCGCGACGATGTTGGCGGAACGGCTCAGAGAGGATGCATGTTGGCCAACGCGCGCAACGGGCGACCGGCGATTGCAAAAAGCGAAGGAGATCGTGCTGCCAAGCGACGACCTCTACGCCGGCTTCCTCGGCGACGCGTGCTATCTCGATCCCGCGCTCGGTGCTGACGAGAATCTACGCAAGTTTGCGGAAAAATGCGGGGCGAAGCCGTTTACGGTCGCATCCCTC
>DATGWU010000043.1:0-9784 GCA_035299345.1 Rhizobium sp. | reverse complement strand
ATCGCTGTTGGCATCGGTGGCGGTGATGGTGAAGTTCGCCGTGCCGGCGGTGGTGGGCGTTCCGGTGAGGGCACCGTCTGTGGCGAGGCTGAGGCCGTCTGGCAGGGTGCCGGCGGTGACGGCATAGGTATAGGGCGCGGTACCGCCCGAGGCGGTGAAGGTCTGGCTGTAGGCGGTGCCGACCTCGCCGGCGGTCAGTGCGCCGGCCGCAGGCGAGAGCGTGATCGTCACCGGAGAAGGCTCCGAACAGGTCGCCGTCATCGTGACGCTGGTGGAGTGGCCCGCATTCAAATAGAAGGCATTGATTTCAAGCGCGAAATAGGTATCGCCGCTCGAGGCGGTATGCGAGCCACTGGCGGACATGCTGCCGGTACTCTGCGTCTCGCCGGCGAAGTCGTAACTCCCCCCATTGCTGGCCCAGTAATTCGAGTAAGTATCGCTTCCTACGGGGCTACTGCTGCCGACGACACTCCAGTCCACCGTCTCACCTGGCGCAAGGCTGCTGTATTCCGTGAAAACCTGGTGGGTGCCCAGTGGCAGAGTGGCGGAATCACGGGTCACGCCTGCTGCCCAATCGGTGTTGAGCTGCGAGCACGATGCCGAGGGTGCCGCTTCCGTCCGCGCAGCCGTGAGAACCGAGGCCGCCAGAACAAGGCAGAAGAGCAGCGCGAGGCGTAGGAGGGACTGAAGAGGAGAGAGGTCACGCAGTGCACGGGTCAGGCGTGAGCGATGCGAGACTTTCGCATTCGGCGCCCGGCACAGGCCGGTAGCACCAGAATGGGATATTTCCCCCGCTACCGGCCGACTGCTGATCATCCCTCGCATGCTTCAATTCCCCCAATGCTCGGGACGTTGACTTGTCCCGCAAAATGCCCCCTCGAGAGATCAACCTCGGGAGGGCCTTCGGACGTCTTCCGCTCTGACGATCCCCGGCAAGACGTGACGCAGGGAACCCCGATGCTTGGGTCACCGTTGCGAACATAATGCAGTCGCTGGATGCCTTTCCTGACGTCTTGCTGCTGTGGTTCATGTGCGTGGAGGGCAACGCCGCTGCGACGCTGCCCGCACAACGTATGGCGCCATCAGGGTCTTGGCGGATAAAGGCCATTGACCATGATGCAATAGCTCATCGCCAGGGATGGTGACTGGTTTGAGAAGGCGACACCATTGCCGGTATTGCCGGTGGCGACGGTGCCGCCGGTGACGCCGGACTGATAGGTGAAACTGATGGGGCCGTTGCCCGCAGTACCCGTCAACTGGACGTCGATACCTTTCAGGTTGACATTGGGCGCGGTGCTCGTTCCGGAAACATAGATCTGCGCGGAGCCGGTTCCCGTTGCCGGTCCCTTCCCGATGTATGAATCGGGATTAAGCGCGACAGCGCCGATTTCATCCTTCGCACTGAGTGTCGCCGTTACGCCGAGCGTTCCGGGGGATGCCGGGACGTTGACCGTCTGCGTGCCGCCCCCGGTGCCGGTGAATATGGCGCTGTGATTGTGTGGCGGCAGATTGACAATGCCGACGGTGGACAAGGGGACACCTGACTGGCTGGCGAAAGGCTGGACCGGCAGGCCGGGGCCGGCGCCGTAGTGAAGGATGGCCCGGCCGCGCAGATCCGGCAGGTTGAACTGGCCGCTCTGCTGGCTTCCCCCATACTGGGTGCCGATCAGACTGTAGAGGGCCTGGTTGCCACTGATCGTGACCTGTCTTCCATCTGCGGGCAGCCAGCCGTCCGGGCACCAGGCGAAGGCATAGGCGCAGACAGCGCCGACGTAGGAGTCCGGGCCGCAGGCCATAGCCGGCGCTGAGGTGCCGACGACGAGTGCACCGGCGCCGAGCCCTAGTTTTCCGGCGATGCCAAGTGCGGACAGGCCGTGGCTGATGACGCGGCCAAAATGAAATATGCCCCTCATGCGTGTCACCCCTTCCGATTGCCCGCGGCCCGAATCGCCTCAATGCAACTCAGTGCCGCGTGCCGCACTATATGGTTCTACGCAGGATTGGTCTATCTGTATTGTTAGCGCAATGGTTTTATTATTCTCTCATTCGTTGTTTCTGTATCATAAGAACAACCAGTTCTTGACGGTAGTCAAATGGACTACTGTTCCGGAGACTCGTATCGGGGAAAGAGGCGGACCGGTTGTGATTGCGCCGCGAGTGCGCCCTGAGGTTGCTGGACGGAAAGCCCTGCGGCCTTGTCGTGGAGATCAGTCTGCCGCCGGTTCGCGACAACGGTTCCGGAGACCTCTCCACGCCCTCGGACAGGGCGGCCGCGGCCGGTTGAGCGTTCCCCTGATCCCGTCCGTTGCTTGCGAACACTTTCGAACATCAAGAGAAACACCGCAATCTCGGTTCCCCTAGAACTGGCTCGTATCGACGTTCCGTCAGATCTGGAGCCAAGTCTTGAAGAGATCATTACACATCCTTGCCATGCTGGCCGCGGGCTGTTCAGCCATCAGCGGGTGCACGACTGCCACGGCGACGGTCTATGAGGGGCTCGCCTCGGCAGACCGCCTTCAGCCGAACCCGCAGGACAAAGGGGCCCGAGTGCCCTACCGGACGGGGCAAGGGGATGTGGCGCGATCCGCACTGTTCCAGCGTCCGCTTCCCTCCGTTCGTGCGGGACCGCAATCGTCAGCAACACGATCGAACAGGATGCCCGGTTCTTGTCCGATTTCGGCCATCGCATGTCCATCCGGCCCGTCTATCCTGTTTCCGGACTAAAGGAGATCGAGATGTCCGACACCGAATTCACTATTGCCCGCGTTCTTCGCGATCCGCTCATCCGGCAGGTTCTGCGTGCCGACCGTACATCGCTCTTCGACTTCGCGCGCCTGCTTCGAGAGAACGCGATCCGGATTCGCAGCGCCTCGACGTCTTCGAGGCTGATTGTGCAGCCCGTGCCTTCCGATCGTCGTGACCAGGACCGGTGATCGCAACAAAACGCAACACGATAGAACACCAGTTGACATCGAACCGGCTATTGACAGGAGCCTGACAGTCACAGAGGGCATTCTCTCAATGCATACATATTCCGCCGTGGCCGACCGACTGCAGGTTCTGGTCTGCCTGTCCAACCCCAGAGGGCTGTTGCTCGTGAATGAAATACTGACTGGGGAAGGCTTTGCGGTTACGACGGCAAGTACTCTGGGCGAATTCGAGGATGCCATGCGGTTGCGTGGGTTCAGTGCGATCGTGACGGCGACCGAGGCTATCGGCGCGATCCGGGAGATAACGAGGCTGCCGGTCGTCAATATCCGGGCGTCCATCCGCGAATGGGCGGACGCGCAGACGGGCGATCGTAGCTGTCTGTTCGACAGGGCGGCCTTTGTGGCCGGGCTCCGGAGCGCCGCCAGAAGCGGCCTCGTCGGACCGGGGACGAGCCGATGACCGGGAGGCGTGCGATTCCGGCCGCAAAAGCAGACCCGTCCGAGCATGTCGGCAAGCGGATCGTCCTGCACTTTCCCGGTTTCGAGCCGCTCGATGCGCATAAGCACCGCCAGCGCTACGAGCGTTCGCTACGAAAGACGACGACGGTCTGGGGTTTTTCAGCCGACGCAGGCCCGATCCGCGGCCTAGGCTCCAGCCGGTATTTCGACGTCGAAAGTCAGGGCGCAACGTGGTGCACGTCGAGCCGCATCCATATCTTCGACCACAACGACATCGTCGAGCAATTGAACGGAAGGCCGCTTGCCCGGCGGCTGGCCCTCGGGTTCGTCAGTGCCGCTCGCGTCGTTCTCGGAGGTGGGGCCTTTGCCTATTTCCGGCACGCCTGGCGCTTCGGCCTGTTTTTCGTCTTTCCATTCCTGCTGGTCGGGCTGGCGATGGCGGCGAGCCTCGTGATCGCCGCATATCCGCAGTGGCTTGGCCTTGCCCCGTGGCACTATCCGCTGGCGATTGTGCTTGCCTACGCCTTCTTCTTCTCGATTTTCCTTCCATGGTCGGATCGGTTTCACACCCTGCATCTGTTCTCCGACTGGGAGATGGCGGTCGCGCTGGCGCGTCTCAACCGGCCCGACGTCCTCGCCTGGCTCGAGGACTGTGCGGCGTTGGTGAGGGCGGCGCTCTCCGGGGAGGCGGACGAATATGTGATCAGCTCCCACAGCATGGGTTCGAGCGTCGCGGTGCATGTCCTCGGCATGCTGCTCGAAAGGGAACCGGAACTGCTCAAGGGAAAGCGCGTGGCCTTCATCACGCTCGGAGGAGCGGTTCTGCAATGCGCCCTGCTGCGCCCCGCCGAGGTGTTGCGGGCGCGCGTGGGCGTGATCGCGCGGACGAAGGAAATATCATGGCTGGACATCCAGTGCCTGACGGATGCGGTCAACTTCTACAGGTCGCGCGTGGTTGCGCTCGCCGGGCATCCGGATGCCCCCCAGGCAAAAATTGCGTTCATCCGTATCAGGCACATGCTGTCCGCGGAGCGCTACCGGCGGATCAAGCGGGATCTGTTGCGCGTCCACCGGCAATACGTTCTCGACAGCGACCGGCGCGCATCCTTCGACTTTTCGCTGATGACGGCCGGACCACTTCCCGCCGTGTCGTTCGCAAACGACATACGCGCTCACATGCCGTAGATCGGCCGTGAAGATCCGGTTCCGAGATGTCTCGTGATGTCTTCCCTCACGGTCGAGGCGAAGGGCAGGCCGTAGGCAGGAGATCCATCGCCCGGCTTTCTCCGGGTGGCTCTCTTGTCTGTCCGACATCTGTGTCGTGTCCCCGACAAATGGGCCATTGCATCCGACAATTGTCCTGGCGGTTCTGATGCTGCATCTTGAAATCATTGGATAAATAAAAGTGGCACGGTGATTGCTGCTCCTTTTGGTATGGGTCAACCACGCGAAAGGAGATGCCGATGTCAGCCCTGATGATCTCGCTCGATAGTCTCGCTCCCGCCTCATCCATGAATGCCATGCTGGCCAAGGCGACATCCGGCGGCTGTTCGTCGTCTTCCTGCGGTTCTTCCGCCAAGCCGGACGACATGGACGCCGCTATCTGGGAAAAGATCAAGGATCATCCCTGTTATTCGGAAGAGGCGCATCACTATTTCGCCCGCATGCATGTGGCGGTGGCGCCCGCCTGCAACATCCAGTGCAACTACTGCAATCGTAAATATGACTGCGCCAACGAGAGCCGGCCGGGCGTCGTCTCGGAGAAGCTGACGCCGGACCAGGCTCGCCGCAAGGTGATCGCAGTCGCAAACGAGGTGCCGCAGCTTTCCGTTCTGGGGATCGCGGGACCGGGTGACGCCTGCTACGACTGGAGGAAGACGAAGGCGACGTTCGCGGACGTGTCGCGCGACATTCCCGACATCAAGCTCTGCATCTCGACGAACGGACTTGCCCTGCCGGATCATGTCGATGAACTCGCCGAGATGAACGTCGATCACGTGACGATCACCATCAACATGGTCGATCCGGAGATCGGAACGAAGATCTATCCGTGGATCTTCTACAGGAACCGCCGCTACACCGGCCTCGAAGCCTCGCGGATCCTGCACGAACGGCAGATGCTCGGGCTCGAAATGCTGACGGCGCGCGGTATTCTGACCAAGATCAATTCGGTCATGATCCCCGGTGTCAACGACGAGCACCTGATCGAGGTGAACAAGTGGGTGAAGGAGCGCGGCGCCTTCCTCCACAATGTCATGCCACTTATTTCCGATCCGGCGCATGGCACCCATTTCGGGCTCACCGGTCAGCGGGGGCCGAAGGCCATGGAGCTGAAAGCCCTGCAGGACAAGCTCGAAGGCGGAGCGAAGCTCATGCGCCATTGCCGCCAGTGTCGGGCCGATGCGGTCGGCCTGCTCGGCGAAGACCGTGGCCAGGAATTCACCCTCGACCAGATCCCCGAGGAGGTCACCTACGACCCTTCCACGCGCGAGACCTACCGCGAGGTGGTGGCGCGCGAGCGGGGCGATCACGTCGCCGCCAAGCAGGCGGCCCTCAGCACGGTCACGGAGACCGAGGCCACCGGCGCCCTGCTGGTCGCCGTGGCAACCAAGGGCGGCGGTCGGGTCAACGAGCACTTCGGCCATGCCAGGGAGTTCCAGGTCTACGAGGCGTCGCCGAAGGGCATCGCCTTCGTCGGGCACCGTAAGGTCGACCAGTATTGCATGGGCGGCTTCGGCGAGGATGCCACGCTTGACGGAGTCATCGACGCGCTGGAGGGCATCGACGTCGTGCTTTGCGCCAAGATCGGCGATTGCCCGAAGGACAGCCTGATCGCTGCGGGCATCCGGGCCACCGATGCCTACGGGTATGACTACATCGAGACCGCGATCGCCGCGCTCTATGCCGCCGAATGCGGCCTGGAGCTTTTGGCCGAGAGTGCCTGACCTTTTGAAATCCGTGACCGAAGCAGCCGACAGGAGAGTCGAAAATGGCCTTCAAGATTATCGCATCGCAGTGCACCCAGTGTTCCGCCTGTGAGTTCGAGTGCCCGACCGGGGCAATCAAGTTCAAGGGCGAGACATACGTCATCGACCCGAACAAATGCACTGAATGCGAGGGATATTTCGAGACCCAGCAGTGCGCCGCGATCTGTCCGGTGCCGAAGACCTGCGTTCCGGCCTGATGCCCGTCAGGTGGGAAACACGACCGTCGCCCAGGGACCTTGACTCCCCGTGGCGACGGCCGGGCTCCCGTTTCCGGTCGGGTCCCGCCCGGCAAGCCCGGAGAGACTGTATGGACAAGAGTGGACTTCAGTCGATGGAGGATGACGACGTGCCGCCGGCGATCGACTGGCTCGGCAACCCGGTTTCGTGCCGCGACTGTCCGCACGAGGAAAACCGTGTCTCCGGTCTTTGCGATCTCGGTCGCGCCTGTGTCAGAGACTTGCGGGCGCGCCGGATCGACCGTTTCTTCTCGATCAATCCGGGCCTGGCAGACAGCTACCTCGATCATCCGTTCTTCGAGGTACGCAGCATTGCCGCCCGCTATGCGTCGCCGTTCAGGCTGCTGCCGCTTCTCTCTGACGTCGAGCCCGACGTGCGTGCCATGGCCGCGATCAGGCTGCCGGCTTCCCGCGTGCTCGCCTTGCGGTCGGACCCGGATCGCCGCGTGCGGATCGCGCTCGCTCGCCGGCTCGCGGGCGAAGACTTGCTGCCGCTGCTCGGCGATCCCGACTACCAGGTGAGGCTGAGCGCGACCCGTTCGGCAAGCGATGGCCTCCTCGTCGGGCTTCTCGACGATCCGGAACCCGACATCCGCCGGGAGGCGGCCCGCCGGGTACCGCTCACGCATCTGCCCGCGCTCGTTGCCGATCCGGAGCCGCTGGTGCGGATCGAGGTCGCCCGAAGACTGGAGCCGAAGCGGCTTCATCTTCTGGCCGCTGACCCGGATTTCCGCGTGCGCTACGCGGTTGCCGAGCGGATCGCGGTCGATGAACTCCCTCCGTTTCTGGAGGACGAAGACGAGGCTGTGCGGGATGTTGCGCGGGAGAGGATGAGAGACAGGAAAGGATAGGGCGCCATGGGTCTTGGGCGTGAAGAGGAGATCGAAATCCGAAGGGCGCCGGTATTCCGGCCCGGCGAGCGTGTGCGGGCCACCCGGCATGTCCGCAACGACGGCACCTATCCCGGCAAGGACATCGGCGAAAACCTCGTCCGCAAGGGGGATGTCGGCTACGTCCGCGACATCGGCACCTTCCTGCAGCAGTTCTACATCTATTCGGTCGAGTGGGTGGACAGGGGCACCCTGGTCGGCATGCGGGCGCGGGAGCTTGCCAGCCTCGACAGTTCCGAAATTCTGGAAGCTGGCAGCAGCGGGAGAGACGAAAGATGAAGGTCATGATCCGCAAGTCCGAACGCGGCTTTTCCGCCTATGTGCCGAAGAAAGATCTCGAGGAGCCGATCGTGCGGGCCGAGACGGAGGACCTCTGGGGCGGTGTCGTCACGCTGAAGAACGGCTGGCGTCTCGATCTTCCGCCAATGCCGGCCGACACCCGGCTGCCGATTACCGTCGAGGCGCGTAAGCTCGGAGACGAATAGCGGAACCTGCAAAGACAAAGGAGCGACGCCATGAACGCGATATTGCATGAGGATTTCCTGTTCGCCGTGTCGGAGGAAGCCGCAGAAAAGGCGCTTGCCGATGTCGGGCAAGGCCTGAGGCGCGGCGTGCTCGCACCCTTTCTCGGGCCGGGTCTCGTTGCGCTGCAAGCAGGTGAACGGCGCGTGCCGGCGGCGCCGGAAGAGGTCGCGGCAGCGCTCCATTTGCGGGCACCGGCGCCTTCGCGCATCCGCACCAACATGTGGTCGGTCGCCCAGCATATCGAGCAGCGCAGGCACAGGAAGGTGCTGAAGGCGTGGATGGCCGAAATCTTTTCCGCGGAACCGCAACCGGCGGCGCTGCACCGCTGGCTCGCGGAGCTCGCCCTGCCGCTCATTGTCGACAGCTGGTATGACGGCGCCATGCGGGCCGCGCTCGTGGAAAGCGGTCGGACGGATTTCGCCAGTATCCAGGGGATCACCCGCGCCGGCGAGGTTCGGGACATTTGGACGCGGATCTACGGCGCCGACGGCAATGCGACCGACGATCCCGCCGCTTACACAGCAACCACGATCCTTTACGAGCCCCACGGCTCGGCACGTCCCGCGGGCAATTTCCTCGTGGCGGATTCCGACTATGTCGAGGTTTTGACCGAGATCGACATCCAGACGCCGATCCCCGAGGTCGTCCGGGATCGCCGTGGTTCTCTCGGGTTTGTCTTTCTCGGCTGCCGCTTCGACGACCAGATGCTGCGCACCTATGCACGGCAGATCATCAAGCGGTCGAAGGGGCCGCACTATGCCGTGATGAGCGGAGCTGAACTGACGAGGAACGAGCGCCGGTTTCTCATTGCGAACGGCATCACGCTGATCGACATGCCCTTGCCGGATGCAATCAATCTCGTCATCGGCGCTGTGCCCGCGCCTTGACCGGG
Source organism: Rhizobium sp. (assembly GCA_035299345.1). GTDB lineage: Bacteria > Pseudomonadota > Alphaproteobacteria > Rhizobiales > Rhizobiaceae > Allorhizobium. Next base: position 865 of record DATGWU010000043.1, on the reverse strand, counting down.
CACTGGCGGGGCGCTCAGAACTTCTTGACCGGGATGTCGTGGCGCCGCAACGCGTAGCCAACCTGCCGGGGCGTCAGACCGAGAACGCGGGCTGCTTTTGCCTGCACCCAGCCAGAACGTTCCATCGCCTCGATCAGACGTTCGCGTTCGGTCAGCCGTCCACCGTTCGCAGCGTAGGTCACGACGTCCGGGTCATTGTTGCCGCTGTCGGCCACGGCGGCGGGTCTCCCCGGGGGAACGGTCGGTATCGGTGTGCCGGCCGGCAGGATGTGCCCGCTCGCGAGCATGTCGATCGCATTATGCGGAACCTTGCCGTTGCCCTTCCAGAGGAGGGCGGAAAGACATTGGCCACTGCTGCATGCGAAGTCGTTCGGTCCGATGACCTCGGCCCGGGTCAACGTAGCCGTCCGCTGTACGCAGTTCTCCAGTTCCCGCACGTTGCCGGGGAAGTAGCACCGGGAGATCAGGTCGAGCGACGTCTTGCTGAAGCTGAGGCGCCTGCTGTTCTGACGATTGAAGCGCCGGAGGAACTCTTCTGCAAGGCGCGGGATGTCACCCGGCCTCTCCCGGAGTGGCGGCAGGGTCACAGGAACGACGCTGATGCGGTAGTAGAGATCGGCCCGAAACTCGCCCTTGCGGACCGCATCCTCCAGGTCGCGGTTGGTTGCGCAGATCAGCCGCACGTCCACCTTCAGCGTCTTGTTGCCACCGACGCGCTCGAACTCACCTTCCTGCAGCACGCGCAGCAGCTTCGCCTGAAAGGCGGCGGAAATCTCGCCGATCTCGTCGAGCAGCAGCGTGCCGCCATGGGCAAGCTCGAACCGCCCGACCCGTTGGCTGGTGGCACCGGTGAAGGCGCCTTTCT
>DATGWU010000042.1:0-1726 GCA_035299345.1 Rhizobium sp. | reverse complement strand
CCTCACGCCCCGTCCACAGATTGCAGCCGGCAAAGCGCAGGAACACCGCCGGCCGCCCGGCCTGAATGCCCTCGCCCTGCAGGCTGTAGAAGATTTCCTTGACCGCATAAGCCATCGCGCGTGTTAACGCATCTCCGGGGCGGCGGTCAACCGAGAGAACGGGGGATGGTCCAGGAACAGCCCTCGCCCCTCGCGGGAGAGGGCAGCGAGCATCAGCGAGCGGGTGAGCAACCGTGTAAGCAAAAAAAAAATGACCTAGGGGTGCTCCGCGTCAAGGCGCGCGCTGACGCGCGCCCGCCCTTCGGGCGGCTACGGCCTTGACCCGTCCGCGCCCCTAGGTCGGCTGCTCGGCAACGGTCGGCTTCTTGCGCCGACCGTCGGCACTAAGCGGCTTCGGTCCGCCAATCTTCTCCCTTGGCCATCATGGCGTTAAGGCGCACCAGCAGCTTGCGCATGCAGGCGGTCAGCGCGACCTTGGCCTCTTTGCCCTGCGCTCTCAGATGCCGGTAATAATCGGCCAGCACCCCCTTGCGATGACCGGTCGCGGCCGCGACAACGGCCATGTAGAGCGAGCGCCGGACATCTGCGCGACCGCCGGAGATATGGCGCGCTCCTTGCCGCCGGCCGCTGTCATCATCGTAGGGGGCGAGACCCGCCAGCGCGCTGATCTGGCGCCGGTCGACCCGACCGAGTTCGGGCAGCTTGGCTGCCAAGATGCGGGCGGTGTGGTCGCCGACGCCGGGTGCGCTTTTCAACCGGTCAATCTCTTTACCGATGCCGGGATCGCTGTCGATCAGGCGCTCGATACCGGCATCGATCTTGTCGATCGCCGCGGAGAGATCGGCGATAGCGTCCTGCAACGCCTCCCGGACCTGCTCCGGCGCCATCCCCAGTGCCCGCTTCAAATCAGCTCGCTTGTCGACCACCAGGTCACGGGTCGACAGCATACGGCTCATGTCCTCACGGATGATGTCCGGTGCCGCGGTGCACAGCTCACTTCCCAGCGTCGCGGTGAATTCGCCAATGATCCGCGCGTCAATCCGGTCGTTCTTGGCGTGCCGGCCCTTCGCCTTGGCGAAATGGCGCACCCGCTTCGGGTCGAAGACGCAGCCTCGCATCCCGGCCGCCCACAGAGTCGCGCGGATTCCCCGCTCATACCCGCCACTTGCCTCGACACCAAATCGGCTCACCCCCTGCGCCTTGGCCCAGGCAGCTAGCTCCAACCAACTCTCGGCATCGTTACGAACGCGCTTCTCATTCCCATTCGGCACGATCGCCGCATCCAACCAATCCTTGCCACAGTCGATTCCGATGACGATATCCTGGGACAGCATCACTGCTTCCTTCCTTGTCGGTACGGTCTCGAAGACCTTTCAACCGTTCGGACTTCAAGGAGGGTTCGGCTGTCCTCACGCTCACTCACGAGCTCAGACTCTTGGGGGCAACAGGATCAGCCAACCCAGGCGGCAGCCATTTACTGCCGCCTGGGTCATATTTGGGGATCGCCAACACACAAGGGGGCCGCGCGTCGGCGCGGCAGATGACCTTCTTCCGTCATGATGAGTGCCGTGTCCGGTACTTTTTTTCGGCCTCCGGCCGAATCCCCCTCACCCAACCCTCTCCCGCGAGGGGAGAGGGCTTTTTCCATTCACCCGTTTGCCCTGCCGCCCGCCGTCCTCCAGGATGACGCCTGAAATCGGCGGTGCTATGCTGGCGCCATGTCGCT
>DATGWU010000041.1:0-1832 GCA_035299345.1 Rhizobium sp. | reverse complement strand
CGAAAGGCTCGACCGGAGAGTGGCGAACGATCGTGACGCAAACAGGGCATGTGGTGGCTGCGACAGGACCGCCGCGTTGCGCGGAAGCTCAGAGCTTGGAAGGACCGGGATTATTGAGGCGCGAGACCCGCGCCCCTTTTGCCTTGTCGTCCGTGGCGGATGTCTCTAACTCGGATTTGCGCTGCCGAGCCGCCTTGGCGACCATATAAAGGACAGCCAGAAAATAGCCGACTTGCAGCAGTACGGCGCTCACTGCCGCCTGGATCAGGGTAGTGGTGAGGGAGCCGGTCAATGCATAGGTGACCAGACCAAAAACGATCAGGACACCGACCATGCTCATCATGACACGAGGTCCATACATATGGTCACCTCATATCCGAGTCGATTGACGTAGTATTCATCGCCGGACCGCCTTCTCCTCTTAAGGCTCAAACGAATATATTGATCATCGCTCGTCGTTTCAACGTGCATGCCCGTGGAAAGTCGGGAATTCTTGCCTCTTCTGCAGCATAGGCTCACGTCCTTTCGGTTGTGTTACGAGGCGGTGGCAAAAAGGCTTATGCGCTTCTAGGGTGCCCCAGATTCGCCACAGAGCAGCGCTGTGACCTCTTGAATGAACGCGCGAAGCCCGCTTTGGTTGCAGAAAATCACATGCGTGACGCCGGGGGTTGCGCTACCACGGCGGGAAATCAGTGCAGGCGCAATCACGTTTTGTTACAATTTTAGAAAATTCGAATTGAAAAATGTGCGGCGCAACATAATGATGCGCCGCAAAAATATTCTTCAATAGCGGCCGTTTTCCTGTGTCCCGGACGCCTCCCCCAGAATGCCGGGCGCCGGAACCTGTATACCGTAAGCCGCCGATTTCGGAATTTCTGAATTAATATAATGTTACAGAGTATTAATGATCGGATCATCTCGTCCTCGGACGGGCGGAGACGATGGCTCTAGTTGGAAGGACCAGTAATCGGGCTGGCGGCGCGTGGCCGGCGCGAGGGGAACGGGGTTCGGAGGGAACCATTTCCGGGTGCCGGTGGCGAAGCAAGACAAAATCTGACCACACACTCCGTCTTGGATAAGGGCCGCGTCCCCAGGGACCGACCAATCGCCAACGTAAATGGAGTCATCTCTATGAAGTACGCGACTCGATCGGCCAGTTCGCCGTTGTTGCACACGCTTGAGGCCGGCACTCCGCCGGTTGGGGGGATATCCAAGAGGGTTTTCGACGTTGTCGCCGCCTTGGCGGCTCTGCTGCTTTTCAGCCCTCTTTTTCTTCTGATTGCGGCTCTCGTCAAATTCTCAGACGGCGGCCGGATCTTCTACGGCCATCGCCGTGTGGGGCACAATGGCCGGAGCTTCTACTGCCTGAAATTCCGCACCATGCGGGAGGATGCGGATCGGATCTTGCAGGAGTATCTGCGAAACAATCCGGCCGCCTACGAGGAATGGCGCACGACTCGAAAGCTGCAGGACGATCCGCGGGTGACCGTCGTCGGCAGTGTGCTCCGCAAACTCAGTCTCGACGAGCTACCGCAACTCATCAACATCGTTCGCGGTGAGATGAGCGTCGTCGGACCGCGTCCCGTCGTCGAAGAGGAGCTCGAACTCTACGAGGTTGCCGCCCAGTTCTATCTGCAGAGTCGTCCCGGTCTCACCGGCCTCTGGCAGGTCAGCGGCCGCAACGACGTCTCCTATGCTTCGCGCGTCGCGCTCGATTCCCACTATGTGCAGAACTGGTCTCTCATCAACGACCTCATCATCGTAGGCCGAACGGTGCCCGCCGTCTGCCTGTCGCGCGGAAGCTACTGACCTCCGGCGGCCATGCCGCCGGA
>DATGWU010000040.1:0-20406 GCA_035299345.1 Rhizobium sp. | reverse complement strand
CCACCATCAGCACCTTCAGCCGATCGGCTTCTGGATGTTTTTCGGCCGACAGCACCTTGGCGATGACGAAGGGCTTGTAGGCAGCCTTGTCATCGACGTCCTCGACCTCGAGGCCGATCGCCGTCAGACGCTCGCAGATCTCGTCGAGCGTGGCGTCGGTTTCCAGGTGTTCCTTCAGCCAGGAGAGTGTGAATTTCATCGTTCTATCCTCCTCACGCGCTCAGGCCGCCGAACAGCGTCGGCACGTCGAGCGGGCGGAAACCGTAATGGCTCATCCAGCGGACGTCGGCATTGAAGAAGTCCCGGAGGTCCGGCATGCCGTACTTCAGCATCGCGATGCGGTCGAGACCCATGCCCCAGGCGAAGCCCTGGTACTCGTCCGGATCGAGCCCGCCGGAGCGCAGAACGTTCGGATGCACCATGCCGCAGCCGAGAATCTCCATCCAGTCCTTGCCCTCGCCGAACTTGACGATCGGACCCGAGGAACGATCGCATTGAATATCCACCTCGAAGGACGGCTCGGTGAAGGGGAAAAAGGACGGCCGGAAGCGCATCACGACGTTATCCACCTCGAAGAAGGCTTTGCAGAACTCCTCAAGCACCCAGCGCATGTTGGCGACGTTCGCAGTCTTGTCGATGACGAGGCCTTCGACCTGATGGAACATCGGCGAATGGGTGGCATCCGAGTCCTGACGATAGGTCTTACCGGGGATGACGATGCGGATCGGCGGCTTCTGCGCCTCCATGGTGCGGACCTGCACCGGCGAGGTGTGGGTGCGCAGCACCTTCCGCTCACCATTGGCATCCGGCTCCAGGAAGAAAGTGTCGTGCATCTCGCGGGCCGGATGACCTTCCGGGAAGTTGAGCGCGGTGAAGTTGTAGTAATCGGTTTCGATGTCCGGGCCTTCCGCGATCGAAAAGCCCATATCGGCGAAAATGGCCGTGATCTCGTCGACGATCTGGCTGATCGGATGAATGCGGCCACGCTCCGCGGGCGAGGAGCGGACAGGCAGCGAAACGTCCACCGTTTCGGCAGCAAGGCGGGCGGTGATCGCCGCATCGCGAAGTTCAGTCTTGCGCACGGTGATCTGCTCGGTCACCTCATTCTTCAGCGCATTGATTGCCGCGCCCCGGGTCTGGCGTTCCTCCGGCGTCATCGAGCCGAGCGTCTTCAGCAGCTCGGAAATCGAACCCTTCTTGCCGAGGGCTGCGACGCGCAGCGCCTCGATTTCCGCCTCACCGTCGGCGGCGGCGATATCGGCCAGGAGGGCCGCTTTCAAACTGTCGAGATCGGACATGTCTCTTGTTCCTGCCCATGATTGCCGACACCGTTTCGCGGTCGGCATGACACCGAGAAAGAAAAAACCCGCGCCAGCCCTGCCAGCGCGGGTTTCCCAATCGAATTTTTTAGAAAGCTTGGGAAGCGCTGGTCTTAACGAACCGCGCTTTCAAACTCGTTGGCCGTGCCGTTTTCCTTGAGGTAGGCGAGCGCCTTCTTGGAGGCTTCGACGAGGGCGCCGAAAGCTGCCGGCTCATGGATGGCCATGTCGGACAGAACCTTGCGGTCGACTTCGATGCCGGCCTTGTTGAGGCCGTCGATGAAGCGGCCGTAGGTGAGGCCGAATTCGCGGACGGCAGCGTTGATGCGCTGAATCCACAGAGCGCGGAAGTTGCGCTTGTTCGCCTTGCGGTCGCGGTAGGCGTACTGCTTGGAACGGTCAACCGCGGCCTTTGCGGCGCGGATGGTGTTCTTGCGGCGGCCGTAGAAACCCTTGGCTGCCTTCAAAACCTTCTTGTGCTTGGCGTGGGCGGTAACGCCACGTTTTACGCGTGCCATGTCATGATCTCCTTAGTAATCCAGTAGAGCCGGGTCTCAGAGACCGTTCGGCAGATAGTTCTTGACGACCTTCTTGCCGTCAGCGTCGGCGAGAACCATGGTTCCGCGCGCATCGCGAATGAACTTGTTGGACCGCTTGATCATGCCGTGGCGCTTGCCAGCAGCAGCTGCCAGCACCTTGCCGGTGGCGGTGACTTTGAACCGCTTCTTGGCAGCAGACTTCGTCTTCATCTTGGGCATTTTGCTACTCCATTGTTTTTGTATCGAAAGGTGCAGACGAGGCTCCTTTCAAGCATTAGAAACGGCCACGGCATGCCCTGCCGGACCGTTCGGACGCGCGCTTATAACCGTCCTCGGACAAAAGCGCAACGGGTTCGACCACCGGAATTGGCGGAGAAATATGAAAAGCCGCCGGCAGACGGCGGCTTCGGTCGCAAAGTGCAGGCTTTCACCTCACTTCGGAGCCAGCACCATCATCATCTGGCGGCCTTCGAGCTTCGGCTCGGCTTCCACCTTGGCGATAGCCAGGGTATCTTCCTTCACCTGCTGCAGAAGCTTCATGCCGAGCTCCTGGTGAGCCATTTCGCGGCCGCGGAACTTCAAGGTCACCTTGACCTTGTCGCCCTCTTCGAAGAAGCGGTTCATCGCTTTCATCTTCACCTCATAGTCATGGGTGTCGATGTTCGGTCGCATCTTGATTTCCTTGACCTCGACGATCTTCTGCTTCCTGCGCGCTTCGGCCGCCTTCTTCTGGTTGGCGAATTTCAGCTTGCCGAGATCCAGGATCTTGCACACGGGAGGTTCAGCATTGGGCGAGATCTCAACGAGATCGAGACCAGCCTCTTCGGCCATACGAAGGGCCTCATCCGTCGGCACGATGCCGAGGTTCTGACCTTCTTCATTGATAAGCTGAACTCTGGGGATCCTGATCTCCCGGTTGGAGCGCGGCCCTTCCTTTACGGGGGCGTCGGCTTTGAAAGGTCTGCGAATGGTCGTATTCTCCTCATTTGTTTCCGAATGCGGCATTGCCGGACGGAGCGAAATCTCGTCTTTCCGTTGCGCTTGCAGCCACCGCGGCAAGGCTAATAACACGCTTCGGAAAGAAAATCACCTAGTGTGCTCGCAAGAACGAATCAGTTTTATGAATGCGTAGCGAGATTTGGAGTTTCTCATGACAGACATCAAGACCGAGCCCCGACTGCAGCATCTTGTTGTGGGTTCGGGCGAGGCGAGGCGCGAGATCGCGATGCTGATCCGACCAGCCTCCGACCGCGCTGCCGGCCCGGCGCTGATGTGGCTGGGCGGCTATCGCTCCGATATGAGCGGAACCAAGGCGGATGAGCTCGACAGTCTTGCGGCCCGCACCGGACGTCAGGCGATCCGCTTCGACTATTCCGGCCATGGCGCCTCGGGAGGCGACTTCAAGCTCGGCACCATCTCGCGCTGGCTGGAGGAGGCACTTGCAGTCCTCGATGAGGCAGCACCGGAGCGCGTCGTCCTCGTCGGTTCTTCCATGGGCGGCTGGATCGCGCTTCGCCTCGCGCAGGAACTCAAGCGCCGGGGCGCAGGCGCAAGGCTCGAAGGCATGGTGCTCATTGCACCCGCACCCGACTTCACCACCGAGCTGGTGGAGCCCAATCTCAGCGCAGACGAGCAACGATCACTGGAAGCTCGGGGCTATTTCGAAGAGCCATCGCAGTACAGCCCCGAGCCGAACATCTTCACCCGGGCCCTGATCGAGGATGGGCGCAACAATCGGGTTCTCACCGGGATCATCGAGGCCAGCTGCCCGATACACATCCTGCAGGGGATGAAAGATCCCGACGTGCCTTACACCCACGCCCTGAAACTCATCGAATTCCTGCCAGCCGACGACGTCGTCCTGACGCTAATCCGCGACGGCGACCACCGGCTCTCCCGCCCCCAGGATATCGAGCGAATGAACGCAGCGATCCTCGGAATTTCCGAAGCTAGGTGATGCATTTTAACCATAGCTGCGAAATGGCTGCCTTCAGCAGTTGCTAATGATTGACTAACACGCCCGTCCCGCATTAACTCTTCGTTAACGATATAAAGGGACGGGTTCATGAGGAACGGTTCGCGCGCGCTCGCCGCGGTATTGGCGGCGACGGCATTTTTTGTGCCCATCAACAGTGGTTTCTCGGCGCCGGCGGCACCGAAGGCCATGGTCACCGGAGCCGTCACCTCGCAGCCGATCGGTCATTACGAATTCTGCCGCAGCCACCGCAACGAATGCAGTCTTCACGGTCGTGCGAACGCGCCGGCGCCCCGCATTACGGATCGCGGCTGGAGCGTTCTGCGAGACATCAATAGTGCGGTGAATGCCTCAGTCACCCCGATGACCGACTCCGACATCTACGGCCGCGAAGAAATGTGGACCTATCCGACCGATGTCGGCGACTGCGAGGATTTCGTTCTGCTGAAACGCAAGAAGCTGATCGAAGCGGGTTTCGATCCTTCAGACCTTCTCATCACCGTCGTGCGCAAGCCGGACGGTGAGGGCCACGCGGTCCTGACGGTGCGCGCAGCCCAGGGCGACTATGTCCTCGATAACCTGAACGACGAGGTCAGACTCTGGACTGCGACGCCGTATACCTACCTCAAGCGGCAGGCGAGCTTCGATAGCGGCCGGTGGGTGACGATCGAGAACGGCACGACCGATCTCATGGTCGGCGCGTTGAAATAGCCGATTCCGGACGGCATTTTCTCAGCTACCGGGCATCTCGCGTGTCAGCGGCGGCAGCCGTGAAAGCAAGGCCATCGCTCCCGCAGAAATGCCGGCGGCGACGAGCAGGAAAAGGATGGCGACGCCCGCCCCGGCTCTTTCGCTGATAAAGACAATCGAAACCGGCGCGGCGGCGGACAGCACCATTCGGACGCCCGACAGAATTCCCATCGTTCGGCCATAGCCGGCCGTGCCGAAATAATACAGCGGCAGCACACCGCGAACGATGGATGTCAGCCCCTGCCCCGCGCCATAGATGACGGCAAAAAACATCGGAACGGCAATGATCGGCAGCACGAGTGCGGACGAGAGGAGCAGGAACGACACGAAAAGCGCGCCGGACGCGACGAGCGCAGTCACCACAGGCGTGAAGAGTCTCCGTTGCGAATACTCGATGAGCCGCGCCAGCACCTGCGACGGCCCGATGAGACTGCCGGCGAGGGTCGCGACGGCTGGCGAGTAGCCGGCGGCGCCAAGCACCACCAGCAGCGATGCGCTGACCGCCGAGATCAGGAAACCGCCTGCCGCCAGGCTGATTGCCATCAGCACCATCGGCATCCGCGTGCCACTGTCCTTTGGGCTCTCTTTCCCTGTGGCGGTCGCCTGTTCTTTCCGTGGCGGACGATACGAAGGCACCGCCAGATGAACGGGCAAGGCAAAGACGAGGTTGACCGCGGCGAGAACCAGATAGACGTCGCGCCAGTCCATCAATGTCAGAAGCCATTGGTCGAGGGGCCAGAAGACGGTCGAGGCGAAACCCGCAATCAGCGTGACCAGCGTCACGTGGCTCCTCGCTTCCTGACCATGCCGCTGGGCTAGAGCAGCAAAACCGGCATCGTACTGCACGGCGAAAGCCACGAATTCGGCGAGAAAAGTGATCGCCGCGAACTGCCACGCATTTTGCATGACCGCATAGAGCGCCAGCGCGAGCGTCGCTGCGAGCGTTCCGAGAACCATGACCGGGCGGGCGCCAAAACGGTCGATCGACCGTCCGAAGATCGGCGCCGATACGGCCCCTGCAAGCAAGCCGGCCGAAAACACCCCGAAGACAAAACTCGTTTCCCACCCGAAATCGCGTGCGACCGCGGGAGCGAGAACCGAGAAAGAATAGTGAAGCGTTCCATAGCCGACGGTCATGGAAACGCCCAGGCCGATGGTCAGGGGGGACGGTTTCATGGTGCGCCGCCACGCTAGCTGCGTCGCGGCAGGTTGGCAACGACAGGCCGAAAGCCGAATAGAACGGCACGCAAGCGGACGGCGTCTGTCTCGCGCCGTCCGACCGCCAGATTAGCCGTTGCCGATCAGAATACCTGCGGCAAGAACCAGCGAGCCACCGAGCACCACCTGCATCGCCGCGCGCAGGAACGGCGTCTCCATGTATTTGTTCTGGATGAAGGCGATCGCCCACAGTTCGATGAAGACGATGACCGATGCGGTGATCGTCGCCGTCCAGAAGTGCGGGATGAGATAAGGCAGCGCATGACCGAGACCACCGAGTGCCGTCATGATACCGGACGCAAGGCCGCGCTTCACCGGCGAACCGCGACCGGAGAGCTTGCCGTCGTCGTGTGCGGCTTCGGTGAACCCCATCGAGATGCCGGCGCCGACGGACGCGGAGAGACCGACGAGGAAGGTCTGCCAGGTATCACCCGTGGCAAACGCCGCGGCGAAAATCGGTGCGAGCGTGGAGACCGAGCCGTCCATCAGGCCGGCCAGACCCGGCTGAACATAGGTCAGGATGAACTGCCGCCGAGCCGTTTGGGCCTCTTCGTGCGCCACGTCGGCAGGCACATGCTTTTCGCCCAGCATCCGGGCGATTTCCTCGTGCCCCTGCTCGGCCAATGCCAGATCGCCGAGGAGCCGTCGCGTTGCGGCATCGCTCGTCCGTTTTGCGGCCTCGGTGTAGAAGCGATAAGCCGATTGCTCCATCGCCTCCGCCTCGTCGCGGATTTGCTCGAGAGTCTGATTGGCCCGCAGCCAGTCGGGCTTGCGGCTGTAGAAGTCGCTGACATATTCACGACGGATGAGAGGAATGCGCTCGCCGAAACGCTGGCGATACATCTCGATCAGCATGTTTCGGTGGGAATGCTCGACCTCCGCCATGTCTTCGAACACCTTGGCAGACTGCGGGTATTGGGCGCGCAGTTGATCGGCGTAGGCAAGATAGATTCGTGCGTCGTCTTCCTCCGAGGAGATCGCCAGCGCCAATATCTCCTGCTCGCTCAGGCTCGCAAAGGAGCGTTTCGAAGAAGATGGGAAAAATCGACCGAGCATAAATCACTCCATTTAGAATAATTCTAACTTATCCATTCCGGCGACCGGGTCAAGGGCCGACAATCGTCGCCCGACGGGCATATCGCCGCATTGCACCGGAAGTTCCGCACTCTAGATATGCGGAGTACGTACGCGCTCGTGTGCGTCCCGTAAGGAGCCTTAAAATTGACAGATATCAACCCAACTGAAGAGAAACCAATCTGGGGGAGACGTCATCAATGCCCGTCGATCTGACCGCGCGTGCAGCCCACGTTGCCGGTATACGCGAACGCGCCCAGGCGGAGATGGAGCGTCTCGGCGTGGATGCCGCGTTCATCGACCTTCTGGTCGAAACCTTCTATAGTCGCATCCGCACCCATGAACACCTCGGACCTGTCTTCGAACAACGGCTTGCCGGACGCTGGCCTGACCACCTGACGAAGATGAAGAGTTTCTGGTCGTCCGTCGCGTTCAAGACCGGCACTTACGGCGGCAAGCCGGTTCAGGCACATCTCGGCGTGGAGGGCGTTTATGAGGGCCTGTTCGCCGAGTGGCTGGCACTCTTCCGCGCGACGCTCAACGATATCGCGCCGAGCGAAGAAGCTGCACAATGGTTCATGGCGACCGCGGAACGCATCGCCCGAAGTCTCGTATTGGCGATGTTCTACAATCCTGCGCTGGACGATCCGGCAAATCGGCGACCGATGTCGGCGCATTAAGAACGACCCGAAAACAGCTCTTCGTATGCCTTGGCACTTGCCAGACGACCTGTCCGGGGCCCTTGTCGCAGTATCGAGGTGAAGTGGTGCAGATGCCGCGGTGCCGGATCTCCTTCGAGGTTTGCCGGCAGACTCAGCCAAGGCGGAGCCCACGACCGGCTGGGGGGTGGGGGTTGGACGTGGGCTCCTGACCACCTCAGGAGTGGCTGGGGCGGACCATATCAGTTGCGCACGCAGCGTTTAGCCCTTCCCCGCAAATGCACCGCTATTTCGAAGGAGCTCATTAAAGGCGCTCTAACGATCCCGCCCGAACTGTACCGATCCGAAACAGGGGCACGGCGCGGAAAGACGCCGGCCCGGCCGGCCGGAATTTTCCTCGACCGATCGATCGTCCATACTTGACAAATTAACTCATATTTTGGAGTACTCCGGCGAGATAACTGGAGTATTTACGTCATGTATTTTCCGTTGCGCCTCACCCTCCTTTTCTCGAGTGTTACCGCACTCGCCGTCGACCAGGCTGCTGCCCAGGACGGAGGCGCACCCGGCGAGACTCTTCTCGATGCGGTCGTTGTCGAAGCGGAAAGCGATGACATTCTCGTACAGGATGGCTATGTCGCGAAAGCCGACCGGATCGGGACGAAGGTCAATACCGCCATCACGAAGATCCCGCAGGCCGTCTCGGTGGTGACGCAGGACCAGATCGAAGACCAGAAGCCTCGCACGCTCAACGAATCGCTCGGATACACGGCCGGCGCCAATCCGAACACGTTCGGTTTCGACAGCCGCTACGACGCCTTCTACCTTCGCGGTTTTCCGGCCTATTACAACGGTATGTTCCGCGATGGGCTCCGGCTCTTCAACGGTCCGTCGGCCTGGCTGCGAACCGAACCATACGGCATCGAAGGTGTCACCGTCCTGAAGGGGCCTGCCTCTTCGCTCTACGGGGTGAGCGGCCCCGGTGGAATCGTGAACGTCGTCACCAAACGTCCGAAGGACGAGCCGTTTCGCGAGGTCGAGATCCTGGGCGGAGAGCACAGTCGCTACCAGGCCGGCGTAGACTTTTCCGGCCCGGTCGATGCGGAAGGAACGCTCCTCTACCGCTTCACCGCCTTGGGACGGAAGAGCGATACAGATCTCAAAGGCTATTCCGACGACAAGCTATATCTGGCGCCAGCACTCACCTGGAAGCGTGATGAAGAAACGAAGCTGACGATTCTGGGCGAGTACACACGCGCCGTTACCGGCGGCACAGCCGCCTTTTATAATCCCGCCTATGGCAAAGTCTCCGACATCTACGCTGGCGACCCGGACTTCAACGACTTCGACCAGAGCCAGGGCCGTATCGGCTACGAGTTCGAACATCGCCTGAATGACGTCGTCACGTTGCGGCAGAACCTGCGCTACAACGCCGTCGATGCTGACCTCGAATACAGCGGTCTCTATTCGGTCGGCGCCGGACTGCCGCTTGCCCGCTACTGGGGCTACTACGAAGAGACAATGAAGAATTTCACAGTCGACAACATGGCGCAGTTCGAGTTCGACACCGGCGATGTCCGTCACGTCGCCGTTGCCGGCCTGGATTACAGCTGGTCCGAGTATGAGGCATACAGCGCGGTCTCCTACGTCTCCGCCAATGATGCCAAGACCATGCCGCCCCCCTTCGCCGGCCGGCAGGAAACGAACCTCTTCGGTCTGTACCTGCACGACCAGATGGAGTGGAATGACTTCACGCTGTTTGCGAGTGGCCGTTACGACTGGGCACAGACCGACGCAATCGACTCGTCCTTCGTTTCCACGGACCAGAAGGACAGCGCCTTTTCGGGGCGCATAGGCCTCTCCTACCGGACAGCCGCCGGCTTCATTCCCTACGCCAACTATTCGACTTCTTTCGCTCCCAATGTCGGCTTCGTTTACGACGATGTCACGAGCAACGACAGCCGCGTCGCCCGTCCGACGATCGGACGGCAGAAGGAGATCGGCGTCAAATACGAAATTCCGGATAGCAATGCCGTGCTCAGCGCGGCTCTCTTCGATATCGACCAGAAGGATGGCGTCGTCTTCGATACGTCGACGGGCATCAACAAACAACGTCAGCTGGACCTGAATTCACGCGGCGTGGAGCTCGAGGCCCATGCCTCCTTCGACAACGGCTTCAGCCTGATCGCGACCTACACCTACCAACGCATGACAATCGAAAAGGGCGCGACCGGCACGGACGGCAACGAGCTTTCGGCGACGCCGAACCACGTCGCCTCGCTTTGGGGCCATTACCTCATTGAGGATGGTGCGTTCGCTGGCCTCGGCCTTGGCACCGGCGTGCGCTATTCGGGCGAGAGCTACGGTGACGATCAGAACTCGTTCAAGAATGAAGCCCGCGCCTTCGCGGATGCGGCGCTATCCTACGACTTCGGTTATCGCAATCCGGATCTCAAGGGCCTCACCCTGCAGATCAATGCGAAGAACCTGCTTGATACCCGCAAGCAGATTTGCTCGGCCGGCTATTGCTATTGGGATGAAGGTCGCACGGTCTACGGCAGCCTGCGCTATCGCTTCTGATCGGCAAGCGAAGGCCATGCGTCCCGCTTCGTCACCCATGGTGATTTCCGGCATTGCCGGCCTCTACGTCGCGCAGAGCGTCATCGGCGGCATCACGTGGTCTGCGCTGCCGGCGATCATGCGACTAAACGGTGTCCCGCTCGATCGCATCGGACTCGTATCGCTGATCGCACTACCATGGGCGTTCAAATTCCTCTGGGCCGGCGCGGTCGAACGTTACCGGCTGCCGCCGGTCGGGCGCAATCGCAGCCGCACCGTCGTCGCTGCCGGTGGCATCGTTTCGGCGGGGGGACTCCTCCTCACGGGCTTTCTCGACCCGGCTGTCGCCCTGCCGCTGCTCGCCTGCCTGACTATTGTCGCCTTTGCTGCCGCCACCGTTGACATCGCCTGCGATGGCTTCGCCGTCGAGACTCTGGCGCGCAAGCAGCATGGTTGGGGGAATGCAGCTCAGGTAGGTGGCGCCTACCTCGGCTCAGCGATCGGTGGCGGCCTCTTTCTCTACCTCAGTGGTCTTTACGGGTGGGGACCCGCGAGTTGGGTAACGGCCGGCCTCCTTCTTTTGCTCGGCTCACCGTTCCTTTTCGGCGCTGCGCGCAATCTCCCGGAAGAAGTCCGCTCGCATGTTCCCTCCCTCGGAACCGCCTTGTCGCGACCGGAACTGCGGCGCGGCCTGCTTGTGTCAGCGGTCTTCGTGCTCGCACAGAAATCCGCCCTCGGCATGATCGGTCCACTTCTCGTCGACCAGGGCCTGGATGCCGGCAGTCTCGGGCTTCTCAACGGGCTGGGAAGCCTCTTCGTCGGTCTCGGAGCCGCCGTTTTCGGCGGCGTCTGCATCCGCCTCTTCGGGGTGCGCGGCGTCCTTACGGTGGCACTTCTCCTTCAGGCGAGCTGCCTCGCCCTCTTCTCGTCCGCCGCTTCGACCGCCTTCGTGCCACTCGCGATAACGATGACGGCGGCCGTCGCCAGCACGTCCGGCATCATGGCCTTCGGCTTCGTCGCACTCTACGCCCAGTTCATGCGCTGGTCCGATCCCCGCCAGGCCGGCGTCGATTTCACACTCTTCCAATGCATGGACGCGCTGGTGAGCCTCGCTGGCGGGGTCGCCGCCGGCCAGATCGCCGAGCGCTTCGGATATGGCCCGCTCTTCACAGTCACCTCGATCCTGGCGTTTGCCGCTGTACCACTGCTGTGGATCGCGACGCGACGCTCGTAACCGGCTATCACGCCGCTTCGTGACGCGCTTCGTCACCGGCACTGCCTCGCCGCCAGTAGGGAACCACGAGCTGCCGCTCCTTCGGCAGGCCCCACCTCTTGCGGAGGATCTGCCGGATTTCCCGGAAGTCCGAGAATTCGCAACCTGCCCAGACAAAGATATCGTCCGGCAATTCGGCGGCATCGATATGCCGCAAATGACCGGAGAGAAGGCCAGCCGTGCCCGGGGCCCGGCCGTCGCGGAACAGCCAGCGGACCGACCCTGCCGCCACCGCAAGCGGCTGGACGTCTTCCGGACCGTCGACCTCGATCACGACATCGGCCCATGTGCCGGGGCGAAGTTCGTTCAGGATACGCACAATTGCAGGCACTGCCGTATCGTCACCGAGAAGAAGCATGTTCGCCGTCTCCGGAACATCGCCGCCGCCTGGCCCAATCATACCGATGACGTCGCCCGGTGTCGCCTGCTCCGCAAAACGTGCCGCAGGGGTCTCGCAGCCCGGATGCAGCACAAAATCGACCTCGACCCAGCTGGCTTCCACATCGATCGCACGGATCGTGTAGACCCGGACGGTCAAGGCATCCTCACCCTGCGGCCAGACAAGCAGACCGTCCTCGCCGACCCGCGGCCAAACTGGCTTGCGTCCCTCTCGCGGCATCAGCAGCCGGACGTGCAGGCCGCCGGTCGCGAAGCGCTCCAGCCGTTCACCGGCAAAACGCAGCCTTTGGATGTGCGGACCGACCCGAACCGAGGATATCACTCTGAGCTCGCGAAAGAAGACGGGGACTACGTCACCGCTCCCGTTTCCCGTCCAGCGAAGAACGGCGCCGGTTCCGGGGGTCGAAACGAGCCGGCCGGCAAGCCCCATCTTCAGGTAGGCAAGGTTCGTCTCGTCACTGGCAGTCGCCTTGATGCGGAGGCGCTCCGCTTCGAGCGCCAGCGTGACCATACCATAAGGCGAATGCAGCACCGCATAGTCACCATCCGTCCGAACGATGCTCTCTGCCTCCTCGTCGTCCAGCAATCGCTCGATCGCGGCGCTGGCGGCGTCGCCTTCTATGACGGCGCATGCTTCGAGGGATGACATGGCAGGACTCCGGATCTGTCGGCTACTTGACCAGCGAGCCTCCTTTTGCCAGCTTCCGAAACAAAAGTGGAGTCTTTTTAGAAACTTTTATTCTCATGCAGTCTGCGGCTGTCCTCAGGCCTCCAGACCCTTCAGGACGTTTGCAACGTTGAGCCCGATCTGCGGGACACCGTAACCTCCCTCCATGACCGTCAAGACCGGCAGGCCGGATGCAGCCACCATGTCGCCCATACGGAGGTAATCCTCGCTCTTGAGCCTGAAGAAGCTGATCGGATCCTCCTCGAACGTGTCGACGCCGAGGGAGAGAACGATGGCCTCGGCACCGCAAGAGCGAATGCGTCCTAGCGCATCCGCGAGAGCCGACGACCACACGTCCCACGTCGTGCCGGAGGGCATCGGATAGTTGGCGTTCAGTCCGTCGCCGGGGCCCTCTCCGGTTTCATCGGCATATCCCATGAAGAACGGGAAGGCGTCTTCCGGCTCCCCATGGAGCGAGGCGAAGAAGATGTCGCCGCGGCGGTAGGTTATGTCCTGTGTGCCGTTACCATGGTGAAAATCGACGTCGAGGATCGCGACCCTTCCTGCTCCCCGATCAATGAGCCACTGGGCGGCAACGGCGGCATTGTTGATGAAGCAGTAGCCGCCGAAGAGATCGATGCCGGCATGATGACCCGGCGGGCGGCAGAGCGAGAAGGCAAGCCGATTGCCTCGTGCAAGCCAGTCAGCGCCGGAAATCGCTACATTCATCGAAGCAATCGCCGCCTCGTAAGTGCCGCCGGAAATCGCCGTCTCGGCCGAATTGGCGTAATAGCCGAGGGCGCCATCTATGTTCTTCGGCACCCGACCGGTCTGGCTGCGGCGACAGGGAAAGGATGTAGCGATCGCCTCCCCCTCAAAACCCTGAGCCTGCCAACGCTCCCAGCAGGTGCGCAAGAACTCGAGGTAGCTGGCATCGTGCACTTTGAGCGCGGTCTCCAGTCCGTGTTCTTCAGGCGTGGCGACGTCGACAAATCCCGTGTCCCGAACGGCGGCGAGAATCCATTCGGCGCGGAACGGTCCCTCGAAAGGCTTGACCAGCAGGCCGCCGTGCAGCTCCGTCTTGGCATCCCGCAGCTTGTGCTTCTCCGAATAGAAAACCCGCATTGCCGTCACCCCTCCGTCGATGTGGGACGCAGGCTAGCCTTGCGGTCGAGGACTTGGCAAGGGACGGGAGGAGCGCTTCAGCCACACGGGAACAGGGCTGCTCGAAAGAACGTCGAGCAGTCCTGACCCGATCGATCGTGAAGTTCCCGGCAGTCGCCTTATTCGACGAGGTTGATTTCCTCGGTCTCGCCGCCCGTGCAGACATAGCAGCAGTCACTGCAGGTCTCGGCGTTATCCGGTCCGGTTCCCCAGTAGGTGCCGCGGTCGCCGGAAACCCAGGCGCCGTAGCAGATCGATTCCCCCTCGTTGCAGGAAAGCGGAATCTGTTTCGTCTCGCCGTCATCGAGATAGAAGACCTGATTGTTCCCCGGCCAGACGTAATCGCGGTCCTGGCTGTAGAGTTCGACTTCGACTGCGTTCGGATGCTCGTTGCGCATAACGAACGTCACGTCCGCGGCAAGCGCTGGCAGAGCGGCGGCGACGGTCGCACATGTCATCAGAAGAAGACCCGCAGGCCTGCGTATTGCCGAAACGAAAAGCGTCATGAGATATCCCCCGGTTCCCGAATGTTTGTTCCAGCGAATCGCTAGCATGACGATCCGGCCCTACGGGAGAGGCGAAGCGGCCCGGAATGCGCCCTTTTTTGGCACAACCTGTGACTCGGGCGCAGCCTTCACGGCGAAAGCAGTGTCGGCCAGTCAGGCGTCTGCGGCCGGGGCGAGGCGTTTGTAGAAGACGGTGGTCGCGCAATAGCGACCGTCCGGGAACAGCGCGTAGTCAGGGATGACACCGGAACGGACCCAACCGAAGCGTTCCTAGATCGCCTCCGCGGGTTCGCCGGTCGCCGTGTCGAGGACGAGCAGCCAACGTCCGCGCGCCCTCGCCTCCCGCTCGGCGGCCGTCATAAGTTGTCGCGACAGACCGCTACCGCGGGCGGCGCGATGCACGAGAAGCTTCATCAGGTCTGCCCGGTGCGGCTGGTTCGGCTTCAACGCAAAGCCGATCTGTACCGTCCCGACGACACGACCGGCATCGTCCTCGGCGACGAAGAGCAGCACCTCATCCCGCCCG
Organism: Rhizobium sp.; assembly: GCA_035299345.1. GTDB lineage: Bacteria > Pseudomonadota > Alphaproteobacteria > Rhizobiales > Rhizobiaceae > Allorhizobium. Next base: position 5,778 of record DATGWU010000040.1, on the reverse strand, counting down.
ACTGCGGAGGCAACTCCCTGCCAGTACGCTGCCGCGTCGGCACCCGCCAACGGCGCCATGAAACCGACCGAGGCACCGCCGTCGACACAATCATTAAGTATCTCGCAAAGATCGGGAACACGGGCGAGCGCTTCTTCTTCGTTCAGCAGGCGAATGAGGGCGGACATGGAAAGCTCCGGGAGAGGTTTGCGTCAACGTGGGCCGAGGTCGATGACCACGGCATAGCGCGAGGGCTCGTCGGTCGGATTGCGAAAGGCATGCACCTCACCGACATTCATGTGGAGACAGTCGCCAGCCGTGAGGCGGTAGATCTGCTCTCCGACCGTCAGTTCCATCTCCCCTTCAAACAGCCAGACGTGTTGCCATTGGGTGCGGCTTGCCGGCTGGCTACCGAAGCGGACTTCCGCGCCGGGTGGAAACTCGACCTCGACAACATCCACTCGCGCGCCCGTCCCTGCCGGCGCCACGGTCCTGCGCAGATACCCGCTTTCCGGATCGCGCCAGACCGGTTGGTCAACCCGGCGCGCCAGAGGCTCAGACACGTCGCCCGCGGTATCGAAGAACACCGACAGCGAAAGTCCGAGCGCGGAACAGAGCCTCGCCAGCAGCACGGCCGTCGGACTCGTCTCCGCGCGCTCGATCCGCGAGATCATCGCCCGGCTCACACCGGAGACTTCCGCGAGCTGGTCGAGCGTCAATCCGCTTTCACTCCGCAGCGCCCTGACGCGCTCCCCAATCGATCGGGCGAGTTCATTCTCTTCGTTTTCCATTATGTGAGAATGGCAGTATCACATAGTGGAGTCAAGTACAGAAGCAAGCAGTTCAGGCGTCGAGCGCAATCGCCAGCTTGGCCAGCAAGCGCCCGAGGTCTTCCTTCTCTTGGTCATTCAGGCACCTCAACAGGTCTGCCTCGACTGCCATGTCTGTGCGGAAGGCTGCCTCCGCCCGTTCGCGGCCAAGAGCCGTCAACTGCACGGGGAGGCTGCGTCCATCGTTCTCGCTCGGCGGACGTTCGACGAGACCGGCCTTCTCGAGACGCGCAAGCCTCGGGGTCAAGCCGCCTGAGGTGATCATCAGTTGCTGGAACAGCTCGGTCGGGCGAAGCCGATAAGGCGGGCCGGATCGCAAAAGCGTCGCCAACACGTCGAATTCGCCTGTATCGAGTCCGTATTCGGCAAACACCGCCTCGATGGGCGGACGAACCTTAAGCGTGATCCATCGCGCGCGACCGAGGATTGCCATGCCCACGGTATCCACGTCCGGGAGCTCCCTGGACCATTGTCGAATGCGCACGCCGACGTGATCATTCTGCGAATCTTGCTCTGGAGCAATTTGTCTTGCCATAAAGACATTTCCTGTTATCTTTTCCGAAAGATAAACGGGCGTGCAGCACTTCTCAAGAAGAAGATGCACCGCGGCGACGCGTCAGATCGACACGCGGAGAGAGGAGAACGACTGATGAAAGAGGAAATGATCGTCCTTTGGGCGGGACGGGGCCTGTCGCTCGTCTTCGTCCTGTTCATGCTCGGGGCTTCCGTCGCGCCCAAGTTACTCGGCATGCCCGTTGCGGAGGAGACGCTTGCGGCGCTCGGCTGGCCGCCCGGTTACGCGAAGATGATCGGGGTCATCGAACTGACCTGCGTGGTGCTCTACCTGTTCCCGCGCACCAGCCTGCTCGGCGCCGTGCTGATGACCGGTCTTCTCGGAGGCGCGATCGCGACGCAGCTGCGCGCCCAGAGCCCGCTCTTCACCCACGTGCTCTTCAGCTTCTACATCGCCGCCTTCATGTGGGGCGGACTGTGGCTACGCATGCCGGCCATCCGCGCAGCACTGCCACTCCTTCGCTGAGGAGTCCGCCCCTCAACCCCCGACCTGACGGACCCATTCCGGAAGGTTGTAATAGTTGGATATCCGCGCGACCTTGCCGTCCCGCAGTTCGAAAAAGGCGCCGGCCGGAAGAACGTATTTCTGGCCGTTCGCCTCCGGCAACCCCTCATCGGTCACAAGATACTCGCCATGGACGACGAATTCGGCCGCCCCGCGCCGACCGTCCTCACTGGTCATGACCACCATATCGGTGAGTTCTTCCCTGTAGCAGCGGTTCATGTGTTCCATGAAGCGCGCGAAAGCGGTCTTGCCGACCTGGCGCTCACCCTGGTTGATGTCGTGAACGACGTCGTCGGTCAGCAGTGCCAGGAAGGTTTCCATATCGCCAGCGTTGAAGGCTTCATAATAGGCGCGAATCGTATCGGCAGCGGTCATGGCATTCCTCGTGGCAGGCAGGACTTGGATCGAAGGTTCCGGAACGGTATAACCGCTCCCAAACGGACTGAAAACACTTCATGGCCCTCACGATCCAATCCTTTTCCGGCAGCGATGTGGCCGCCTTCGTCGGCGATCTTGCGCGGCTGCGGATCGACGTGTTCCGGGATTTTCCCTATCTCTATGACGGCGACATCGCCTACGAGAGAAACTATCTTGCGACGTATTCACGATCCGAAGGCTCCGTCTTCGTGCTTGCGATCGATGACGGTCAGGTCGTCGGCGCGGCGACGGGAACCCCGATGATCGGAGAAACGGACGAGGTGAAGGCGCCGTTTTTGGCTGCCGGACGCGATCCGGCGCAGTATTTCTATTTCGGAGAAAGCGTGCTCCTCGCCGGCTATCGTGGCCGAGGTATCGGGGTGAAGTTCTTCGAAGGCCGCGAGGCCCAGGCGAAAAGGCTCGGCCTGCGCTACTCCACCTTCTGTGCGGTCGAGCGTGCTGCAGACCATCCGCGCAGGCCCGTCGACTATCTCCCTCTCCACTCTTTCTGGACCAGGCGCGGCTACACCCATTATCCTGAGCTGCGAACGACCTTCTCCTGGCGCGACCTCGACGAGACCGAGGAAAGTCCGAAGCCCCTCTCTTTCTGGATACGGGACCTCCGTTCATGACCAAGATCACGCTTGCCAGCTGCCAGTACAAGATCGAGCTGATCGAGACCTGGGAGGATTACGTCCTCCATCTCACCCATCTCGTGCGTGCAGCCGTCGACAAGGGCGCAAAGCTTCTGCTGCTGCCCGAATATTCGGGCCTCGTGCTCGCCGGCCAGCTCGACCCGCAGGTTCGCTCTGATCTGCACGGATCGATTGCCGGTATCCAGCCGATGATTCCGGCCTGGCTCGATCTCTGCGAAAACCTCGCGCGGACCCATGGCATCGTCTTCCAGCCGGGCTCGGCGCCGATGCGCGACCCAGATGGCAACTTCCGCAACCGCGCCTGGCTCTTCGGTCCCGACGGCCTCATCGGTCACCAGGACAAGATTATCATGACCCGCTTCGAGCGAGAGCAGTGGGGGATTGCAGCGGGCGAGGACGGCCTCCGTAGTTTCGAAACGCCACTCGGTACGCTCGGCATCCTCATTTGTTACGACAACGAGTTCCCGATGCTTGGCCGCAAGCTCGCGGACCTGGGTGTCGAGCTCATTCTCGCGCCGAGTTGTACCGACACTCTGGCCGGTGCCTATCGCGTGCGCATCGGCGCACAGGCACGCGCTCTGGAAAACCAGATTGCGGTTCTCGTCGCACCGACGGCCGGCAATGCACCATGGTCTCCCGCTGTCGACGAGAACAGGGGGCGCGCGGCCCTGTACGTGCCGCCGGACTACGGCATGCCACCGTCGGGCGTGCTCGCCGAGAGCGAGAGCGACAATGTCGATGAAAGCCGGTGGCTGATCATGGAGGTCGATCTTGCGGACGTGTTGCGGCTGCGCACCGAGGGCCAGGTCGCCACGCGACGCGACTGGCCGGAACAGTTTGCCGTCTGAGGGCGCATTTGTGGGCGTTTGGCCGAACTTCCCGCTAGTCTGGCCTATCCGTCGCTGCTATATGCGCTGCCCATGAGCACAAATCCGAACCGCACGCCTCTTGACCATATCCGCAACTTCTCCATCGTCGCTCACATCGACCACGGAAAGTCGACGCTGGCCGACCGTCTGATCCAGTCGACCGGCGGCCTTGCCGACCGCGAGATGTCGGAACAGGTCCTCGACAACATGGAGATCGAGAAGGAACGCGGCATCACCATCAAGGCCCAGACGGTGCGCCTGCACTACAAGGCGAACGACGGTGAAACCTATGTGCTGAACCTCATCGACACCCCCGGCCACGTCGACTTCGCCTACGAGGTGTCGCGCTCGCTCTCGGCCTGCGAGGGATCCCTGCTCGTCGTTGACGCCTCCCAGGGCGTGGAAGCGCAGACGCTCGCCAACGTCTACCAGGCGATCGACAACAACCACGAACTGGTGACGGTGCTCAACAAGATCGACCTGCCGGCCGCGGAACCGGAGCGGATCAAGGAGCAGATCGAGGAAGTGATCGGGATCGACGCCTCGGACGCCGTGCTGATCTCGGCGAAGACGGGGCTCGGCATTCCGGAAGTCCTGGAAGCCATCGTCCATCGCCTGCCGGCGCCGAAGAGCCCCGGTGGCGAGACGGCTCCGCTGAAAGCACTGCTGGTCGATAGCTGGTACGACACCTATCTCGGCGTCATGGTTCTCGTGCGCATCATCGACGGCGTGCTGGTGAAAGGCCAGCAGATCCGCATGATGGGCACGGGCGCCAGGTACACGGTCGAGCGTGTCGGCGTGCTCACGCCGAAGATGGTCAACGTGGATTCACTCGGCCCCGGCGAGATCGGCTTCATCACCGCCTCGATCAAGGAAGTGGCCGACACCCGCGTCGGCGATACGATCACTGACGACCGTCGGCCCACGGCCTCGGCCCTGCCGGGTTTCAAGCCGGCCCAGCCGGTGGTATTCTGTGGCCTCTTCCCTGTCGATGCCGCCGATTTCGAAGACCTGCGCGCCGCCATGGGCAAGCTGCGCCTCAACGATGCCTCCTTCTCCTTCGAAATGGAAAGCTCTGCGGCGCTCGGCTTCGGCTTCCGCTGCGGCTTCCTCGGCCTCCTGCACCTCGAAATCATCCAGGAGCGTCTCGAGCGCGAGTTCAATCTCGACCTCGTCGCCACCGCACCCTCGGTCGTCTACCAGATGAAGCTGACGGACGGGACGGAAAAGGAACTGCACAACCCGGCCGACATGCCGGACGTGGTGAAGATCGAGGAAATCCGCGAGCCGTGGATCAAGGCGACGATCATGACGCCGGACGAATATCTCGGCGGCATCCTGAAGCTCTGCCAGGACCGGCGCGGCATCCAGACCGAACTCACCTATGTCGGCAACCGCGCGATGATCACCTACGAGCTGCCGCTCAACGAAGTGGTCTTCGACTTCTACGACCGGCTGAAGTCGATTTCCAAGGGCTATGCATCCTTCGACTACCACATCCTCGACTACCGCGAGGGCGACCTAGTCAAGATGTCGATCCTGGTCAACGGCGATCCGGTCGATGCGCTCTCGATGCTCGTCCACCGCTCCGCCGCGGACCGCCGCGGCCGCGGCATGTGCGAGAAGCTCAAGGACCTGATCCCGCAGCACATGTTCGTCATCCCGATCCAGGCGGCGATCGGTGGTAAGGTCATCGCCCGCGAAACCGTCCGCGCGCTGCGCAAGGACGTGACCGCCAAGTGCTACGGTGGCGACGCCACCCGCAAGCGCAAGCTGCTCGACAAGCAGAAGGAAGGCAAGAAGCGCATGCGGCAGTTCGGCAAGGTCGAAATCCCGCAATCCGCCTTCCTGGCCGCGCTCAAGGTGGACGTGTAGCGTTCCGATCGGCCTTGCCGGTCCTTGAGCGACACAGGCCGGACCGCTCATTGCCGCGCGCTCGGAAACTGAGC
>DATGWU010000039.1:0-2394 GCA_035299345.1 Rhizobium sp. | reverse complement strand
AACGTGGCGGGACGTCCCCGCGGGGGCCTCGTCACCTCTCCGGAACCGTTCGGCCATCCGGAAGAACAGAAGCTCGTTCTTGCCGATGGTAGACAGGCATACGGACTTGTGGTGCCGGCGGTTCCGGCGCTTGCCGTGATGAATCTCATTGAAAATAGCGTGCATGTGCCGGCCGGCGCGCTCTCCGTCTCGGAGCGGCATATCGAAAACGAGCGTCTGACGGTGCGCTTCGATGATGCCGGGCGGATTGCGTCGATCCGGGACAAGAAGACCGGCCGCGAGGTCTTGAAGCCCGGCCGTGCCGGCAACCGGCTGCAGGCCTTTCGCGACATGCCTGCCCAGTTCGACGCCTGGGACATCGATTCCGACTTCGAGGACCAGGCCTTCGAAATCGACGCACTCGTCGGCGCCGAGGTGGTGGAGCGCGGGCCTTTGCGGGCGGCCGTTCGCTTCGAATGGCGCTACGAATCCTCGCGGATCGTGCAAGTCGTTTCACTCGAGGCCGGCGCGCGGCAGGTGGAGATTGACTGCTTCATCGACTGGCACGAGCACAACACGCTGGTGAAGGCGGCCTTCCCGCTCGATCTCAACACGGCCGCCGTGGATGCTGAAATCCAGTTCGGCCATGTCCGTCGCGCGAGCCACCGGAACACCTCCTGGGACCGCGCGCGGTTCGAGTGCTCGATGCAGCGCTGGATCGACATCGGCGAGCCGGACTTCGGCGTCGCCCTGCTCAACGACTGCAAATACGGCTACGATGCGAAGGGCACCGATATCCGCGTGACGCTGTTGCGCTCGCCGACCTATCCCTGGCCAGAGGCGGACCAGGGTGAACACCGGTTCCGTTACGCCGTCATGGTCCATGACGGTGACAAGCTGGCGGTGCACGAGGCGGCGGAAGATTTCAATCTGCCGCTGCGCCTGATCTATGGCGGGGAGGGAGGCGAGACCCCGCCGCCGCTTCTCTCGGTCGAGACGCCCGGCATCGCCCTTGAGGCGGTGAAACAGGCGGAGGAGGGCGAGGGCATCGTCGTCCGTCTCTGGGAGGTGACGGGGGTCCGCCGTACTGCCCGGATCATGGTCGATCCTGCGATCAGGACTGCGGAAATGGTCGACCTCCTGGAACGGGAAAGAAGGCCACTCGCACTCGACGGCGGCGCGCTGACGCTTGCCTTCGCGCCGTTTGAAATCGTCACACTGATGCTGAGAGGTTGATCGATGTCCGCACAGAACCGCGTGATCACCACGACCATCGACCGCTTCCCGGACGGTGAGAAATCCTTCGTCGAGATTCCGTTTGAGGTCGAGTCCGACATCGAACGGATCGAGGTGAGCTATCACTTTCCTTTCGGTGGCGGTGGCAGCGTCATCGATCTTGGTGTCGCCCGCAACGGCGTCATGCGCGGCTGGACGGGCTCCGAGCGCGGTCACATCACGCTGGAGGCGGACCGGGCGACACCCGGATATGAGCCGGGCCCGCTTGCGGGTGCGTGGCACGTCGTGCTCGGCATCGTAAAGATCGGGCCGAACTGCAAGGTCGATGTCGAAATCCGTCTGATCGGTCGGCGGCAGCGCTGGCTCGCCGGCGAGTTGCACAGTCATTCGGAGCATTCCGACGGTGGCGTCACCGTTCTCGACGCAATTCACCGTGCACGCACGTCCGGCCTCGATTTCCTGGCGATCACTGACCACAACACCGTCACGCAGAACGATGTCCGGCCCGACGACCCCGGCATTCTCGTCATCCCGGCGATGGAACTCACCTCCTACTGGGGCCACACGAACTTCCTCGGCCTGCCGCGGCCGGTCGCGGACTGGCGCTGCCGGTCGCCCCTCGACGTCGCCGAGAAGATGGCCGAGGCGCGCGCCAACGGGGCGACCGTCGTCATCAATCACCCCTTCCAGAACTCGGCCGGCGGACGGTGGCAGTCCGGCTTTGACGTCGACTTCGACGCACTCGAAATCTGGAACGGCAACTGGTCGGTGATGAACGAGCAGGGGCTTGCCTTCTGGCAGGAGCTGCTGGTTTCCGGCCGGCGCGTTCCCGCGACCGGCGGCAGTGACTTTCACCTGAAGAACCGGAGGCGGCACGGGCGGCCGGCCAACCGGCTCTGCGTGGAGGGGTCATCCGTCGCGGATATCCTTGCCGCGGTGCGGGCGGGTCGAAACGTGGTCGCCTTTGCCCCCGACGAGACCATGGCGAAACCCACCACGGACGAAATGCCGGACTTCGGTTCGCAGGTTTCCGCCGGGCGGGAGATTTCCGTGACCTTCACCGGCCTGTCCGACGGCGACGAAATCCGCCGTGTCACCGAGACCGGCGTGGTGGATGTCTTGCCGGCCGGGAGCGCTGCGACGGTCCGCCTCGACCAGCGGTTTTCGGGGCGTTTCGTG
>DATGWU010000038.1:0-3320 GCA_035299345.1 Rhizobium sp. | reverse complement strand
GGTCTCCACCCCCGCCTCGTCCAGCACCGGCCGGACATTCAGGCTTTGCAGCAAGCCACGGCGGGCGATGTCTTCCGCCAGTTCCTCGACCGAGACCCCGGACTTGATGCGCCGGACGTTGGACTGGCTCAGCACCAGCCGGTCGAAGGGGATATCGCGCGAGGGCGAAAGGGTCACATTCTGAGCAGCTTTTGCCATCTGATCATCTCCACGACGGGCGTCAGGAGCCACTCTCCCGATCTCACTCACCGTCAGACCCTCACCCTTCAGTCCTTTCCCTCTCAGGTCTGGCCGCAGTCTCATCGGTGCTCGGGCGTTGTCCGCGGACAATGCCCGACACCCAATGACGACTGCCTCACCAAGTGATTTATGAGCTTCCAAGGATCAAAGGACTGTCGACGAACCCCAGAGGTGATAGAGCGGAAGTAGGCCCCGAATCTGAATATCTGTTGCTGCCGCTCCATAAGGCCCCAGATGGTTAGTGCAGTTCCAAGTGGTCCTAAGTGGCTTTCTGCTTTTTCATAGCAAACTCGGTCGATGCCAATCATGGGAGCCAATCGTCTTGCGTGATCGATCACATCTCTTGGAGAAGCGAGCTGGGCTGGTAAGAACGACGCTGCTTCGGGACAAGCTTGAGCCAGTTGCTCTAGGGACACAGTTTGGCTGTGTGACGCCTCAGTCGCCCCGACTTCGGTCGTTGTCTTATCAGTATTTTCTTTTTTTGAGTTCTGTTGGTGGCGGACATTTTGACCGTTGTTGCCGGACATTTCTTCGGGACCTAGAGGCGCTTCTGTGGTGATGTCTTTGACTTGAGGCACGAGCGACTCGAGCTCTGCTACCCAAGTTTCGAGTTGGTCGACGGTAAGTTGGCGCCGAAGGATTCGGCGGGCGTCATCTGCAGTATCAGAGCAGTTCAAGTGGTCCAAATGTCGGACGATGCAGCGGAGCTTTGTGCGAAGATAGTTTGCTCTGGCAATCTCGGCCGCCCGCTTCTGAGCCAGCGCGGCAAGCCTATCATAAGCGGCAAAAAGTGGCGCGAGGTTCAGGCCGAAGCGCATCGCAGTCCCCATCGAGGGGTCGCGTTTGGAATAGCGCTTGCCGTTCGGGCTGTCGATGCGCGTCATCAGTCCTAGGCCGACCAGCTCCGCCAGGTGCCGTCTAAGAGTCCGATCTGAAATGCCGTTGCGCCTAAGAACGAGCGTCGCGTTCGATGCGAATACCACGTCGTGGTTGCGCTTGGGCGGCAGGCATGAAAGCAGTGCATCTACTGTCGCAACCACTGACGGCCCTATGCCAAGCAAAGATGCTGCGTGGGACAGCGTTTCCATCAACGCGAAGCGATCAGGTTTCGTGTTGTCCGCGGACAATACTTTACATATCCGCTGACCTGTCGGCGCGGTGGCATGTTCAAAAGTCATGTTTTCTCACGGCAAACCAAGAGTGTTTGCCCAGACCAAAGGTCGAACATTTCGCCCTAAGCAGGCAAAAGCTACCGATCAACCGAATCGGCTGGCTTGACTGGTGGAGAGAAGCTGATAAATCTGATGGTGCTAAGCAACAGATTGGGCTCTCTGGGGGTGACCTTGGAGGGCTCTTTTGTTTCCTCTGGCTGCTGATGTGCTCCCTTTTTGTTGCGTTGCTCGATTGGTCGCTGTCGGCCTACTTCTCCGACTTCCAGGCCTCGTAGAGGCGCTGAATCTCTCGCTCGGCGTTGTCACGCACCCAGTCGGCAAAATCTCCGCCTGAAGCTCTCGCGAACCGAAGAGTCACAGCTCGTGTGGACGACTTCACCTCGGCGATGGGTGTGCCACTCGCGTTGGTAATCGGTAGGGCAGGGGAGGCGGCCGCTGCCGATATTGGCGCTGCGATTGTGTTGGCTGCTTCGTACAGAAGGGCGAATCGTTCGTCTGAGGAAAACTCGCGTCTCTCGTCCGACAGCTTCTGGATCAGATCTTCGAGATCGATCTCATGATTGCGCACGACATCCGCTAGTTCCTCCCAACGGCGACGTCCGATGCCGTGGGCTGGGCCAACGAAGTGGATCGCAGCTTCGGGAATAGTGCGTGCGACCTTTGTCATTCGCGAAAGCATCGGCTTGTCGATTGCTAGCGCGTCCAAGATTACGGCGGGGTCATAGCCAGAATCTGCCAACTCACTGACAAAGAGCGCTTTTTCGACGAAGCTAGGGTCAAGCCGGAGGCTGTTTTCCTGGCCCTGCGCCAATATGGCCTGCTCGTCCGTCAAGGTCCTGACCAGCGCTTTGGCTGGGACCCCAACGATCTTCAGCGCCCGCAGGCGACGTCGGCCATAGACGATCCGATAGCGCCCGGGACTATCGGGCAGCGGGCGGACCATGATTGGCACTTGCTGACCGTGCAGGCGGATGCTCTGGGCAAGGTCAGCGACATCCGCGTCTGAAATTAAGAGGCGGTCTTTCGGGCCGCCGTCATCAATCAGATCGGGGTCAAGCTCCTTAACCGCATTCGACGATAGGTCCCGCAACGTCGACTTCACACCTGACATTGTGCCGGTGTTCGGAAACCGGGGGCGCACTTCGACGGCATTGTTGTCGTCAGATGCTGGCGGCGGAGGTGGGGGTTGGAAAATGTTTCTGCGTGCCATCAGATCGTCCTCCGTCCCCAGGCTTGCTGGATGATCTTCTCGAATTCATCGGCCATGCCGTTTACGCTTTCCAGGATCCGGTCCAGCGTCTTCCTTACGACCTGGTTTGGGTCGAGTTCGTAAATAGTCTGCTGCGTCATGCCGGCGTCGGAGATCGCTGTGGACTTCAGCATTGGTGTAGTCAGGACCTGATCCAGCAATATCGATCGCAGGAAACCAGCCATCTGCGCTTGGGGCACGTCCGTCGGTTCATATCGGGCGATTAGGAATTTCAGGAACTTCCAGTCGGTCGGGCCAGTCGATTCCTCCAGCGTCCGGACAGTTTCTCCAGCCATTTCAAGAAACTGCGCCATGGACGCGACGTCCAGCATGCTGGGCACGACCGTAATCAACAGGCCAGTCGACGCCAAAAGCGAAGACATTGTGGTAAAGCCCAGCTGCGGCGGGCAATCGATTATGACTAGGTCGTAGTCCTCCTCGATCTCGCCAATCGCTACCGAAAGCCGCTGTGTGAAGGGCGGCTCAATGCGATGTTGCAGGGCGTAGGCCGTTTCTGTCTCGTATTCGGATAAAAGGAGGCCAGCCGGAACTAGATCGAGGTTGTGAAAGTAGGTCTTTCGAACAACCTGGCTCAGCGGCACCGGATCTTCGTATCGCAGGGCGTCATAGATTGTCCCGGTTTCTGCGAACTCGATCTC
>DATGWU010000037.1:0-3975 GCA_035299345.1 Rhizobium sp. | reverse complement strand
GGGTTCGGCCGGTACCATTCTCGTCCCCAGCGGGCTTGCCGCGATCACCGTTCCGTTTCTGGCCTTCCTGTCTTCCGGCGACCATGCACTCATCGTCGACTCGGTCTACGGACCCTGCCGCCACTTCTGCGACACGATGCTGACCCGCCTCGGCGTCACGGTCGAATACTATGATCCGGACATCGGTTCGGGGATCGAGGCGCTGATCCGTCCGAACACGAAACTCGTGCACACGGAGGCTCCGGGTTCCAACACTTTCGAGATGCAGGACATCAGGGCGATCTCGGAGGCGGCGCACAAGCACGGTTGCGTCGTCACGATGGACAACACCTGGGCGACCCCGATCTATTTCAAGCCGCTCGATTTCGGCGTCGACGTCTCGATCCACGCGGCGACGAAGTATCCGTCCGGCCATTCCGACATCCTGATGGGAACGGTTTCGGCCAATGCCGCCCATTGGCCGCAGTTAAAGGAAGCAAACGGCACGCTCGGTATCTGCGGTTCGCCGGACGATTCCTACATGATCCTGCGCGGGCTGCGGACGATGAACCTCCGGCTCGAGCATCACAACAGAAGCGCGCTTGCAGTCGCCAGGTGGCTCGAGGCTCGCGACGACGTCGCAAGGGTCCTGCACCCGGGCCTGCCGAGCTTTCCCGGACACGACATCTGGAAACGCGACTTCAAGGGCGCGAGCGGCATCTTCTCCTTCGTACCGAAGGTCGATGACCGCGAAAGCTTCAAGCCGAAGGCGCGGGCCTTCCTCAATGAACTCTCGCTCTTCGGACTCGGTTATTCCTGGGGCGGCTATGAGAGCCTTGCCGTCATGGTCGATCTCTCCGACCGCAAGATCCGCAAGGCGCCGGCCGAAGGTCCGGTCATCCGCCTGCAGATCGGGCTGGAAAATATCGAGGACATCATTGCCGACCTTGAACGCGGGTTCAGGGCTGCGGCCGCGGTCTGAAGTCAGCCTTTTGCGTGATAGCCGTAGAGCCAGTCCAGATCGGCGGCGAGGCTCTGCGGCGAGCGCGTCGCGAGCACCAGGTCGCGGGCGATGCGGACCGGGCCGCGCGCATGATAGGCGAAGCGGTTGAACGCGCCGCGCTTGCCGACCCGGGCGGCGCGCGCCTGCCGAATGCGCTCGTAGATCGCGAGCGCTTCGGGGAGCGGCGTGCTCGCGACGAGACCGGCGAGTTCGAAGGCGTCCTCGATCGCCATCGCCGCACCCTGTGCGGCGAACGGCATCATTGCATGTGCCGCGTCACCGATCAGTACCGTGTCGCGTCCGTTCTGCCACCGGCCGGGCCCCGCTTGGTAGAGGGGCCAGAAGGTGGCGCCTTCCAGATTGGAAAGGAGCTTGCGGATTTCGGGATGCCACCCGGAAAACTGTTCGGCGAGCATCCGGCTCTGCCGCTCGCTGCCTTCCGTCGACCAGGTTTCTCCGGGATCGACGCCCGCGGCGATCGCCACGATGTTGAAACCGGCGATCTCCTTCAGCGGATAGCAGACGAGGTGGGTCCTCGGGCCGAGGAAGGCGGTGACGTTCGAGGGATCGAGAAAGTCCGGCGCGTTCGCTCCCGCCATCGTGAATCGCCAGGCGATATTGCCGGAAAAGTGCGCCTTGGGTGCACCCGGGATGCGGGCGCGGGTTCTCGACCAGACGCCGTCAGCGCCGATGACGAGATCCGGCTGCTCGCCGGTCGCGCGCGCCACTGCCGCGTCGCTCGGGCTCTCAATATGGCAGCCGAGATGGATCTTGCAGAGCGGATTGCGCAGTACCGCCGAAAGGAGCGCCTGCTGGAGCGTCGATCGGTGCAGAACACCGTAGGGCGCACCCCAGCGCTCCCGCGCGAAAGCCCCCACCGGGACGGCGGCGAGTGCCCCAAGCGTCACGCCGGATTTCAGGCGGATTTCCTGCGGCTCGCACCATCGTTGCTCGATATCGCGAAGGACGCCGAGTTCGCGAAGGATTCGCGAGGCATTGGGCGAAATCTGCAGGCCGGCACCAACCTCACCGAGCTGGGGTGCCTGATCGACGATCTCGCTGCGGATCCCGTGTCGCGCCAGCGCCAGCGCAGCCGTAAGCCCCGCCATCCCGGCTCCGATGATGGCGACGACGTTGGTGGCCATAGTTCTGCCGATCGTGGAAAGCGGGTGGCGGTCAGGCCGCCTTGATGTGGTAGACGCAACCGGCGGGATTGGTCTGTTCGGCCTTCAGCGACGGATTATAACGATAAAGGGTCGAGCAGTAGGAGCAGACCTTTTCGTTGTCGTCGCCCATGTCGATGAAGATATGCGGATGGTCGAAGGGGGTCGAAGCGCCCGTGCACATGAACTCCTTCACGCCGATCTCGATCACGCGGTGCCCGCCGTCGTTCTGGAAGTGGGGAATGGTGTGCCCGGCCATATGTCTCTCCGAATGCCTTTTTCGCTTTGCGGCGGACATTATCCTCCTTCGCCGCGAATGTGTAGAGACAAACACGCGCCCAACCCACAGAAAAGAGTGCGATGCGGCTTTGATGCGCAGGCCCGTTTCACTAAGGTGCGCGCCGTCACGCCCCGAATAAGACATGGATCGAAGCGATGAATCTGAATGCGCCGGCATTCTCCCTCTTCTATCATGACGGATTGCAGCTCGCCTATTTCGATGCTGGCGATCCGTCCGGCCCGCCGATTCTGCTGATCCACGGATTCGCTTCGACGGCAACGGTGAACTGGGTTCATCCGGGTTGGCTGAAGACGCTCGGCGAGGCCGGCTACCGCGTCATCGCGATCGACAATCGTGGCCACGGCGCGAGTGATCGTCCGCATGAGCCCGAGGCCTATCATCCGTCGCGGATGGCGGCGGATGCCGCCGCGTTGCTGACCCATCTCGGTCTGCCAGACGCCGACGTGATGGGCTATTCGATGGGGGCGAGGATTTCCGCCTTCATGGCGCTCGAACATCCCCACCGCGTGCGTTCGCTGGTCTTCGGCGGGCTCGGCATCGGGCTCTGCGATGGCGTCGGCGACTGGGATCCGATCGCCGAGGCGTTGCTGGCGCCTTCGCTTTCCGATGTGACCCATGAGAGGGGACGAATGTTCCGGGCCTTTGCCGAACAGACCCGCAGTGATCGCATTGCGCTCGCCGCCTGCATCCAGGAGTCCCGTGTGCTGGTCGATCGCGCCGATATCGCCCGCGTCGATGTCCCGACCTTGATCGCCGTCGGCACCAGGGATGACATCGCCGGCTCTCCCCAGGAGCTGGCGGCGCTGATGCCGGACGCGAGGGCGGTCGACATTCCGAACCGCGACCATATGCTTGCGGTCGGTGACAAGGTCTTCAAGAAGGCCGTGCTCGATTTCTATCGCGAGATCGGCCGCCAGTGACCGCCGTCTCGTCTACTCACCGGTGAACACCGGTTTACGCTTTTCCGAGAAGGCGCGCCGGCCCTCGGCATAGTCGGCGCTGTCGAAGGTCGAGGCTCCGACGACCTCCGCTTCTCGCAGAAGGTCGTCATCGACCTCAGCGACGGCCCTCAGGGCGAGCTTCGACGCCTGCACCGAAAGCGGGGCATTGGAGGCGATCATCTCGGCGAGCACGAAAACCCTGTCGCTCAGCGTCTCCGGCGCCGTGACGTCGAGCAGGAAGCCGCAGGCGAGCATCTCGGCAGCGTGCATTGCGCGCCCGGTATAGAGCACCTTGCGCGCCATCTGATCGCCGAGCGATCGCGCAAAGTCCTGAACGGCGTCGGCCGGATAGGCGAGGCCGAGGCGCGCGGCCGGCACCGCAAAGGCGGCCGTCTCGTCGGCGATCCTGATGTCGCACGCCGCGGCAAGCCCGAAGCCGCCGCCGTAGCAGATGCCGCGGATCGCGGCGATGACGGGCACACGCGCTTCCCTGACAGCGGCGAAGGCTGCACTGTTGTCCGCCTCATAAAGCCGTGCGGTCGCGGTGTCGTTGCGTACGACGGGGAACTCGGAAATATCCGCACCCGC
>DATGWU010000036.1:0-9211 GCA_035299345.1 Rhizobium sp. | reverse complement strand
GGGCCGGCCGTCCTTGTCGTGGTGGAGATAGTGGAACTCACCGACGCGCGAGAACCCTGCCTCCAGCATCTCGACATAGAGCTGTGCCGCAATCGCCTGCATCTGGTCCGGGTTCATCGAGAGGGCGAACTTGTACATCACCGTCCGCCAGCTCCAGAAATTGTCTTCCGCCGGCCCGCGTGTCTCGGCAAGCCCGGCCATGCCGCGCTGGAAGGCATGGCTGTGAAGGTTCGCCGTCGCCGGAAGAAGGACATCGTGGCGCTCGTCGTCGGGGCCGGCCTCGGTGCCCGGCTCGACCGTATCGATCTCGCGCCCATTGAGGCTGATCCGGACATCGCTCGCCCAGCCGTCCGGCAGGAGCGCCAGATTCGCATGTATCGAGGCCATCGGCCCATCCTCCCTCGTCCATCGTTTTTCGTCTTGCATCGCTCTTGATTAAGTATATACATATTCCAGAAACGGGCGTTACGCAACACCGTTGAGGAGGAGGAACGACATGGCATTGCCGGTTCGCGTCTGGACCAATGCACGGCTTGCGACGCTCGATCCGAGACGTTCCGGGCTCGGCATCGTCGAAGACGCAGCTCTCGTCGTCCGCGACGGACGCATCGCCTATGCGGGACCGGCGTCCGACCTGCCCTCCACCCTCCTCGCCTCCTCGGAGGTTGTCGATTGTGAGGGACGCTGGGTCACGCCCGGCCTCGTCGACTGCCACACCCATCTGGTCCACGCCGGCAACCGCGCAAACGAGTTCCAGATGCGCCTTGCCGGCGCGAGCTACGACGAGATCGCAAGGGCGGGCGGCGGCATTGTCTCCTCGGTCGGCAAGGTTCGAGCGGCAAGCGAGGACGATCTCGTCCGTGAGACCCTGCCGCGGCTCGACGCCCTTCTGGCGGAGGGTGTCACCACCATCGAAATCAAGTCGGGCTACGGCCTCACCATCACCGACGAACTGAAAATGCTGAGGGCGGCGCGCAGGCTCGCCACTCTACGGCGGGTGTCGATCACCACGACCTATCTCGGAGCACACGCGACACCGGCCGACTACAGGGGCCGCAACCGCGACTTCATCCGCGACGTGGTCATCCCCGGCATGAAGGCCGCACAGACCGAGGGCCTCGTCGATGCCGTCGACGGCTTCTGCGAAGGGATCGCCTTCTCACCCGACGAGATCCGGCTCGTCTTCGACGCCGCCACAGCGCTCGGTCTGCCGGTGAAGCTCCACGCCGACCAGCTTTCGAATCTTTCCGGTGCGCCGCTCGCAGCGTCCTGCGGCGCGCTCTCGGCCGATCATCTCGAATACGCTGATGAGGCAGGCACGATCGCGATGGCGAAAGCCGGCACCGTCGCCGTCCTTCTTCCCGGCGCCTTCTACTTCCTTCGCGAAACGCGAAAGCCGCCGGTCGATCTCTTCCGCAAGCACGGCGTGCCAATGGCGCTTGCAACCGACAACAATCCGGGCACCTCGCCGCTCACCTCGCTGCTCCTCACGATGAACATGGGCGCGACCCTCTTCGGACTGACGGTCACGGAATGCCTCGCCGGCGTGACCCGCGAGGCGGCGCGCGCGCTCGGCAGGATCGGAGAGACCGGTACGCTCGAGGTCGGGAAATCGGCCGACTTCTGCCTCTGGGACCTCGAGGAGCCGGCCGAACTCGTCTACCGCATGGGCTTCAACCCTCTGCACCGGCGCGTCTGGAGGGGTGAATGATGCTCGACCACGTTCCGCGACGCTGTCGCCGCCTTTTCTCACCTGTCCCATGGATCAGCACGGAGACCACGGGACAAAGCCTGTCACGAGACGCCAGCACTGGAAACCGCCCATGACCATCACCCTTCACCCCGGTCGCGTCACCCTTTCGGATCTCGCCTCGATCTACTGGCACGGCAAGGCCGCAATTCTCGACCGCAGCTTCGATCAGGCCATAGAGAGGGCCGCCGCGCGGATCGCCGCGATCGCGGCCGGCAACGAACCGGTCTACGGCGTCAATACCGGTTTCGGCAAACTCGCCTCGATCAAGATCGACGCGGCAGACACGGCGACCCTACAGCGTAACCTCATCCTCTCCCACTGCTGCGGCGTCGGCTCGGCCCTGCCGGAAAACATCGTCCGTCTGATCATGGCGCTGAAACTGATCTCGCTCGGGCGCGGCGCATCCGGCGTCCGGCTCACCCTGATCCGCCTGATCGAGGCCATGCTGGAACGGCGGGTGACGCCGGTCATCCCGGAAAAGGGTTCCGTCGGTGCCTCCGGCGATCTCGCACCGCTCGCCCATCTCGCCGCCGTGATGATGGGCGAAGGCGAGGCCTTCTTCGAAGGCGCGAGACTGCCTGGCCGCATCGCTCTCGAAAAGGCCGGGCTCGCCCCCGTCATGCTCGCTGCCAAGGAGGGCCTCGCCCTCATCAACGGCACCCAGGCCTCGACGGCGCTCGCACTCGCCGGCCTGTTCCGCGCGCACCGCGCCGCCCAGTCGGCGCTGGTCACCGGCGCGCTCTCGACCGATGCCGCCATGGGTTCGTCCGCCCCCTTCACCGCCGACATCCATACGCTGCGCGGCCACAAGGGCCAGATCGACACCGCGGCGGCGCTCCGCGGGCTGCTTTCCGGATCGGTGATCCGAGAGAGCCATCTCGACGGCGACGAGCGCGTGCAGGACCCCTATTGCATCCGTTGCCAGCCGCAGGTCGACGGCGCCTGCCTCGATCTTCTGCGCATGGCCGGCCGCACGCTGGAAATCGAAGCCAACGCGGTCACCGACAATCCGCTGGTGCTTTCCGACGACAGCGTCGTCTCGGGCGGCAACTTCCACGCCGAGCCGGTCGCCTTTGCCGCCGACCAGATCGCCATTGCCGTCTGCGAAATCGGCGCGATCTCGCAGCGTCGCATCGCCCTTCTCGTCGATCCCGCCCTCTCCTACGGCCTGCCCGCCTTCCTGGCGAAGAAACCGGGCCTCAATTCCGGGCTGATGATCGCCGAGGTGACGTCTGCCGCCTTGATGAGCGAGAACAAGCAGATGTCGCATCCGGCCTCGGTCGATTCGACGCCCACCTCGGCCAACCAGGAAGACCACGTCTCCATGGCCTGCCACGGCGCCCGGCGCCTCTTGCAGATGACGGAAAACCTCTTCGCGATCGTCGGTATCGAACTTCTGGCGGCGGCACAGGGCGTGGAATTCCGCGCACCGCTTGCGACCAGCCCGGAACTCCTGAGAGCCATCGCGACGCTGCGGACCGTGGTCCCCGCGCTCGACGAGGACCGCTACATGGCACCGGACCTCGCAGCAGCAGCCGCGCTGGTGGCCGGCGGCACGCTCAACGCCTCCGTCTCCGCCGGCATCCTTCCGGGCCTGGAGGGGTGAGATGGCCGTCTTCGAGCTCACCCGCGGCACCTCGCCCGTCATCCTCGCCTTCCCCCATACGGGCACCGAAGTCCCACCGGACATCCGGGCACGCCTGAGCGACAACGGACGGCTGCTCGTCGATACCGACTGGCACATCCATGACCTCTACGCCGGCCTCTTGGCCGACGCGACGACGGTGCGGGCGACCTTCCACCGCTATGTGATCGACGCCAATCGCGATCCGGAAGGCGTCAGCCTCTATCCCGGCCAGAACACCACCGGCCTTGTGCCCGAAACGGATTTCGACGGCGTGCCGATCTGGAAGAACGGCGAGGCCCCGAGCGAGGCGGATGTTGCAGAGAGGCTGGCCGCCTTCCACGCCCCCTATCATGCGGCGCTCGCCGCCGAGATCGAACGAATAAAGGCGCTCCACGGCATCGCCGTCGTCTACGACTGCCATTCGATCCGCTCGCATATCCCCTTCCTCTTCGAGGGCAGGCTTCCGGATTTCAACATCGGCACCGACATGGGCCGAACCTGCGATCCGCGTATCGAGGCGGCTGCATCCGAGGTCGCCGCCTCTGCCGCGGGCTACACCTCCGTCGTCAACGGCCGCTTCAAGGGCGGCTGGACGACACGGCATTACGGCCAGCCGGAAACCGGCGTGCATGCGATCCAGATGGAACTCGCACAGATCACCCATCTCGCCACCGAGGCACCGCCGTTTGCCTATGACTCCGGGAAGGCTGCGCGGCTGCGCGTCCATCTCGGGACCATTCTGAAGCGCATCGAAACGATCGCGCTCGACCTGAGACCCTGAGGAGAACGTCATGACCAACCCACGCCACAACATTCGCGAGGTCCGCGCGCCGCACGGGTCCGAACTCAGCGCCAGGAGCTGGATGACCGAGGCGCCACTCCGGATGCTGATGAACAATCTCGACCCGGAAGTCGCCGAGCGGCCGCACGAACTCGTCGTCTATGGCGGCATCGGCCGGGCGGCGCGCACCTGGGACGATTTCGACCGCATCGTCGCGACCTTAAAGACCCTCGAAGAAGACGAAACGTTGCTCGTCCAGTCGGGCAAGCCGGTCGGCGTGTTCCGGACGCATAAGGATGCGCCGCGCGTGCTGATCGCCAATTCGAATCTAGTGCCGCACTGGGCGACCTGGGACCATTTCAACGAGCTCGACCGCAAGGGGCTCGCCATGTACGGCCAGATGACGGCGGGCTCCTGGATTTATATCGGTACGCAGGGCATCGTCCAGGGCACCTACGAGACCTTCGCCGAGGCCGGGCGGCAACACTATGGCGGCAACCTCAAGGGCAAGTGGATACTGACCGGGGGCCTCGGCGGCATGGGTGGGGCCCAGCCGCTCGCGGCCGTCATGGCCGGCGCCTGCTGCCTCGCCGTCGAATGCGACGAGACCCGCGTCGACTTCCGCCTGCGCACCCGCTATCTCGACGCCAAGGCCTATACGCTCGACGACGCGCTCGCGATGATCGCGGAATGGACCCATGCCGGCGAGGCGAAGTCGGTCGGCCTCATCGGCAATGCCGCGGAGATCTTCGCCGAACTCGTGCGGCGCGGCGTCAAGCCGGACATCGTCACCGACCAGACCTCCGCCCATGACCCGCTGCACGGCTATCTGCCGGTCGGCTGGACGGTCGCCGAATGGCGCGCCAAACAGGAGAGCGATCCGAAGGCGGTCGAGAGGGCGGCGCGCGCCTCGATGAAGGTCCATGTCGAGGCCATGGTCGACTTCTGGAACATGGGCGTGCCGACGCTCGACTACGGCAACAACATCCGCCAGGTGGCGCAGGAGGAAGGGCTTGGAAACGCCTTCGCATTCCCCGGCTTCGTGCCGGCCTATATCCGCCCGCTCTTCTGCCGCGGCATCGGCCCGTTCCGCTGGGCCGCCCTTTCCGGCAATCCGGAGGACATCTACCGGACCGACGCCAAGGTCAAGGAACTGCTACCGGACAATGCCCACCTGCACAACTGGCTCGACATGGCGCGCGAGCGCATCGCCTTTCAGGGTCTGCCGGCCCGCATCTGCTGGGTCGGGCTCGGCGACCGCCACAAACTCGGCCTCGCCTTCAACGAAATGGTGAGGACCGGGGAATTGAAGGCACCGATCGTGATCGGCCGCGACCACCTCGATTCCGGTTCCGTCGCCTCGCCGAACCGCGAGACCGAGGCGATGAAGGACGGCTCCGACGCCGTGTCCGACTGGCCGCTCCTCAACGCGCTGCTCAACACCGCCTCGGGCGCCACCTGGGTCTCGCTGCATCACGGCGGCGGCGTCGGCATGGGCTTTTCCCAGCATTCCGGCATGGTGATCTGCTGCGACGGCACCGACGACGCCGCCCGCCGCATCGGCCGCGTGCTCTGGAACGACCCGGCGACCGGCGTCATGCGCCACGCCGATGCAGGCTACGCGATCGCGCTCGACTGCGCCCGGGAAAAGGGCCTGCGCCTGCCGGCGATCCTCGGCAACTGAACGAGACGGACCGCGGGGACCTCGATCTTCAGGCGGGCGCCTTCTCCCGCGGCGCCCGTGCCATCTTGCGCGCATAGGCGATCGCCGACAGCATGTTGGCGTGATGGGCCTTGCCGGTCCCGGCGATGTCGAAGGCGGTGCCGTGATCGACCGACACGCGATCGATCGGCAGGCCGAGCGACACGTTGACGGCCGTCTCGAAGGCGACGAGCTTGATCGGGATATGGCCCTGGTCGTGATACTGCGCGACGACGAGGTCGAAGGCACCGCTATAGGCACGGGCGAATACCGTGTCGGCGGAGATCGGACCGACGACGTCGATGCCCCTCGACCGGGCGATTTCCACCGCCGGCGCCAGGAACTCCGCGTCCTCGGTGCCGAAGAGGCCGTTTTCGCCGCAGTGCGGATTGAGGCCGGCGACCGCGATCCGTGCCTTCATACCGAGCCGCAGGAAATGCCGGTGCCCGGCCTCGATCGTCGCCAGCACGCGCTCGGTCTTTGCCCGCTCGATCGCGCCCCGGAGCGACACGTGGGTCGATACGTGGATGGTATTGAGCCGCTCGGAGGCGAGCAGCATGAAGGAATTCTTGGAGCCGGTGAGATGCGCGAGCAGTCCCGTATGGCCATCATGGTGGTGGCCGGCGAGATTCATCGCCTCCTTGTTGATCGGAGCGGTGACGATGACGTCCGCGTTATGGGAGGTCGCAAGCTCGACCGCCCGCGTGATATAGCGAACCGCGGCCTCACCCGCGACCGGGCTCACCTTGCCGATTTCGGGAAGCGGAGCACCGATCGCGACCTCCTCGACAGCCACGGCGCCCGCGGGCACCTCTCCGACAGGCGCAAAGTGCAGACTCGCACCGGTGATGCGATCGGCCCGCACAAGAGCCTCCGTGCTGCCGACCACCACGAAATCGCCCCGCTCCCCGGCCGGAAGGCTCGCGAGCGCCTTGACAATCACCTCCGGGCCGACGCCCGCGGGATCGCCGAGCGTGATCGCGACCTTTGCTGAACTTTCCATCGATATCGCTCCTTGCAGGGTGTCCTTACGGCCATCCGGCCGGATCGCCCCTCTCGTTCAATAGGCGGTCTGGTAGATCGCGCGGATGTCGTTGCGGCTCAAGTCACGCGGGTTATTGTCGAGCAGCCGGCGGATCGCAAACGCATCGTCGGCCATGGCGTCGAGATCGCTTTCCGGAACGCCGAGGCCCGACAGCTTCATCTCGATGTCGAGCTCGGCGCAGAAGGCATAGGCCGCTTCGAAGACCGTGTCGATGTCGCTTCTCCTCTCGCAGCCGAGGGCGGCCATGACGGCGGCCGTCTTCTCCGGCACGGCCGGGGTATTGAAGGCAAGCACATGCGGAAAGATCAGCGCGTTCGCCGCGCCGTGTGGCACATTCCAGCGGGTGCCGAGCGGATAGGCGAGCGCATGACCGCCGGCGGTATTGACTGGACCGAGACAAAAACCGCCGTAGAGCGAGGCGAGCGACAGGCCCGCGCGGGCCTCCGCGTCCGAACCGTCGCGCACCGCACGCGCCAGATAGCGACCGACCAGACGCGCGCCTTCGAGCGCATAGAGGTCGATCATCGGGTGGGCCTTGCGGTTCGTAAAGGCCTCGACGCAATGCGCCATCGCGTCGACGCCCGTTGCCGCGGTCGTGCGCGCCGGCACGGTGAAGGTAAGCGCCGGGTCGACGACCGCGATATCCGCCAGCATGTGCAGGCTTTCAACCGCGATCTTCGCCCTGGTATCCGGATCGGTGACCAGCGCGCGGATGCCTGCCTCGCTGCCGGTGCCGGCCGTCGTCGGCACCTGCGCGAGTGCGACCTTGCGCGGCCCCTTCACCTGGTTCGCGCCGACCACGTCGGCGAGCCCCTGGGAGGAACCGCAAAGCACCGCTGCGAGCTTGGCGAGATCCATGGCGCTGCCGCCGCCGAAGCCGACCACGAGGTCGGCCTCCGCCTCGCGCGCTGCCACGAGCACGCGGTCGAGATTGTGCGTGTCAGGCTCGGGCTTGACCTCGGCGAAGACCGAGACCGTCCCGGGCAGTTCGAGAAGGTCGACGCGCGACGCATTGAAGGCGTCGGAAATCACCAGTACGCGACGATAGCCCTTGTCCGCGGCCCATTTGCCCAGACGGCCTGCCGTCCCCACCCCGAATTCGATGACGTCCGGCCGGATGACGGTGATTGGCGATTGAAGACTGGCCATCGAAGAACTCCTCCCTCGGATCCGCCGCATAACATGTAAAGTTGTTATCGCATGGATATCCGTGGCGCAAGCGATTTTGCGCCACAAGGACCATTCACTTGTCAATCGAATGCAGGGCCGGCAGGCGCACATACTTGATCGCGCGTCGATAATAGGTGTAGGCGGCATGCAGTCTGCCCTCGCCGTCCTCGACGATCGACGGATAGGAGAATTCACGATTGATCGCTTCTGCGGAATTGTTGCTGAGGCAGTATCCGTCGCCCGTGTCGAGGTCGATGCGGGGCGAAAAATGCAGTCCGTCGTCGTCGGAGAACGACAGCGACAGCGGCGCCCGCGGAACACCCCAGATCGCTTTCGGCCCATTGCCCGGCTCGCCCTCGTCCGGGCTCTCCGCCGTCTGCTCGCCGCCTTCGATCTCGTCGTAGAGCGAGGCGCGGCGCGCCGACGATGTCTCCGCATTCGAATGATTGTAAATCATTGCGATTGAACCGCTTTTCAGTCCAATCGCCTGGATTGATGAGTTGTTGTTCGGGAGCTCCGTCGGCCGCGGCGCACTCCATGTGAGGCCGTCGTCCTCGGAGACGGAGCGCAGGATGTAGGTCGCGAACCGATTGCGAAAGAAGGCGACCACACGCCCCTCCCCGCGAGGAACGATGTTCATATGCACCGCGCCGAGGCTCTCCGGCACGTGCCGCAGAACCCAGCTCCGTCCCTGGTCGGAGGAGACCAGCACGCCTGCCGTGTCGACATCGCCCGTCCAGCGCCGCCCCGGCAGTGACCGGCACAGGAAGACCGGCAGAAGCCAGTCTCCGCGGCCGTTGACGATGATTGGCTGACGCACGAAGGTCCCAGGCAGATCGCAGAGTGTTCTGACCTCGCCGAAGGTCCTGCCACCGTCCTCGGATACCCTGCACTTTACAACAGAGCCATCCTGATTGCCCGAGGTCTGCGAGGTGAAGAGCAACCAGACGGCACCGTCAGGGGCTTGAAAGATCAACGGATTCTGTTCGGACTTGGCGGGATCCTCCGACATTTTCTGAGGCACCGTCCATTGTTCGCTGCCCGGCGCCAACCGCGACATGTAAATCGAAATGTCCCCCATACCCTCCATGGTCCCACCGAACCAGACGCAGGTGAGCGTGCCGTCGGCAAGG
>DATGWU010000035.1:0-15681 GCA_035299345.1 Rhizobium sp. | reverse complement strand
CAATCCGAAGGGCGGCTTCTTCGACCTGAAGCGCGACGGCACGCCGCTCGTCGCCGGCAATCCGGTTCGCGGCATTCACGCCGCCGCCCGCATGGTCCACTGCTTTGCGATCGGCGACCTGCTCGGCCGTCCCGGATCGGCCGATGTCGTCGACCACGGCATGCAGTTCCTCTGGAACCGCCACCGCGACCGAAAGCATGGCGGCTATTTCTGGCAGGTGGACGACAACGGCCCGGCCGATGCCAGCAAGCAGGGCTACGGCCACGCCTTCGTGCTGCTCGCCGCGTCCTCCGCCAAGATCGTCGGCCATCCGCTTGCCGAAGCCATGCTCGACGACGTCACCGAGATCCTCGAAACCCGTTTCTGGGAGAATGCCCACGGGGCGATTGCCGAAGAGTTTTCCGCCGACTGGTCGCCGGTCCCCGGCTATCGCGGCCAGAACTCCAACATGCACCTCACCGAGGCGCTGATGGCCGCCTTCGAGGCGACCGGCGAGCGCCACTACCTCGACAAGGCCGAGCGGATCGCCGATCTCGTCATCCGCCGCCGGGCCGGCGAATGCGGCTGGCGGGTGCCGGAGCATTTCGACGAGAACTGGCAGCTCGACCGCGACTACCGCGGCAACGAGATGTTCCGCCCGTCCGGCACCACGCCCGGCCACTGGCTCGAATGGGCCCGCCTCGTCCTGCAGCTCTGGGTGCTCGGCGGCAAGCGCCACGACTGGATGCCGGAGGCCGCCCGCGGCCTGTTCTTCCAGTCGATGTCGCTCGGCTGGGACCGCACCCACGGCGGCTTCTTCTACACGCTCGACTGGGAAAACGCGCCCGCCCGCCGCTCAAAGCTCTGGTGGCCGCTCTGCGAGGGCGCCGGCGCCGCCCACTACCTCGCCGAACACCTGCCGAGCGATTTCCACGAGGAGAGCTACCGCCGCATCTGGAGCTTCATCGCCGGCCACAGCCTCGACCGCACCCATGGCGGCTGGTTCGAGGAACTGACCGAGGATCTGACCCCGGCAACCACCATCTTCCCCGGCAAGGGCGACATCTACCACGCGCTTCAGGCCTGCCTGATCCCGCTCTTCCCGGCAACCGCGAGCCTCACCCGCGTCATCTCCGAAACCGGCGGCCCGGCTTTGGAGGCTTGAGGTCTTTTCCCCTTGGTGGCGGAAATGCCGCGAAGCGACCGGGGCCGTCGAGCGTCGACACAAGGAGGTGCGCCGTCACCCGGCGGCGCACTCGACCGTGGAACGGATCGACCTGACGGAGTTTGTTCGTGGATCCTCGGGTCAAGCCCGAGGAGGACCGAGGGTGGGGGACCTCGGTGCTCAAAGCGGACCTCCTGGAGTGCGGAGATATCTGCAACGCTCCCGGCGACACATTAGAGTTGTCATCCTCGGGCTTGACCCGAGGATCCACGCCGATGTCGGCCCCTCACTCTTGCCGCGGCTCGACGAGGCTGCCGTCGCTCAGCGTGTCGCTCGGATGCAGGATCACCACGTCGCCGGGCTCGAGCCCGGAGAGAACCTCGGCATGTTCGTCGTTCATGTGGCCGATGCCGACCTCGGTCTGGCGGGCGCGCCCGTCGCGGATGACGAAGAGGTTCCAGTTGCGCCCGTCGCGAAACAGCGCGCTCAGCGGCACCTGCAGCACGTCCTCTCCTTCCCACAGTGTCAGCCGCGCATAGACGCGGAAATTGTGCCCGAGCCGCGGGTCGCTCTCCTGCAGGTCGAGCACGAGATTGACCCGCTGCTCCTCGATCCCGAGCGCCGAAACCTTGGTGAAACCCGCCGGATCGACACGCCGCACGACCGCCGGCAGCGCCCGGTCGCCGCCCCAGTCGACGATCTCCGCCTTCGCACCGGGAGCGATCCGAACGGCATCGGACGAGAGAAGGTCGACCGCCACTTCGAGGTCGGACGGGTCGCCGATCTCGGCGATCCTGGTGCCGGTCGCGACCGGCTGCTCGCTTTTTGCAAAGACCGTCAGCACCACCCCATCCACCGGCGCCGTCACGTAGACGCAGCAACTGCCGCCCCTGTCGGCCGGCGCCGAGGCCGGCTGGATGAGGCGGGCCTCGGCGCTCGCAAGCTCGGCCTTGCGAAGCTCGATCGCCGCCGCCGCCGAGGCGAGCTGCGCCTCCCCCACCTCGACGTCCGTGCGGGCCTTCTGCAGTTGGCTCTCGGCGATATAGCGGGTCTTAGCGAGCTGGACGGCGCGTTCGAGATTGTCGCGCGCGAAATCGACGTCCGACTTGATCCGCCGGTAGTCGGTCTCCGCCATCGACACGGCGGCGCGCGCGGCATCACGCGCGGCGGCGAGCTCCGCTTCGCTGCGCCGGTCGATCAGCGGCGGGTCGAGCGGATGGATCGCCGCCACCAGCGTCACGTCCGCCTTCACCTGGTCGCCCTCGTCGAGCACCGTGCGGGCGAGATGGCCGGCGATCGGCGCCGAGACGGCATAGACGTCGCGCACCCGCGTGATCCCCTCCTGCGAGATCGTCACCCGGAGCGGCCCGCGCTCCGCAACGCCGGTATCGACCGGCTGCGGCTTTTCCCGGAGCGCATAGGCAAATCCCGCGATGATCGCGGCGATGACCAGCAGGAAGCCCGCCCGTTTCAGCCATTTGGACCACATGCACCTTACTCCCTGGACTTCAGCACACTCACGAGGTCGAGCCTGTCGATACGCCGCCGGACGATCAGCGCCGAGATGAGCGACGCTCCCATGACGACGAGGCTCGCGATCGCGAACGTCTGCGAATTGACGACGAAGGGCACACGAAAGAGGTCGCTGGCCAGCCCTTCGATCACCAGCATGGAAAACAGATAGCCGAGCAGCCAGCCGAACGGCTGGGCGACCAGCACGACGACGGCGAGTTCGGTGAGCAGCACGCTCGAAACTTCCGTGCGCGTGAAACCGAGCACCCTGAGGCTCGCCAGCTCCCGCGCCCGCTCCGAAAGCTGGATGCGGGCGGAATTGTAGATGAGCCCGAAGGCGACGATGACGGCGAGCGTCGTATAGACCGTCGTCATCGTCGCGATATTCTTCTCGATCGTCGCCCGGAACTGCTGCCGCGAGAGCCCGATCAGCATGATGTAGGCGACCGCCGGTGTGTTCTTGACGCTGTCGTAGAGCGCCTCCGTCTGCACCGGATCGACGGAGATCCGCGCCCCGGAGATTCGCCGCCCGTCGCCGATCAGCCGGTCGAGCGCATCGATGCGCATATAGGCGTCGATGCCGACGAGGCTCTGCACGATACCGGTCACCGGTACGTCGATCCGCCGGTGGTCCTTCTCGACCAGCTCCACCTCCACCATGTCGCCGACCTTCAGCTCCAGCGCTTCGGCGACGCGGCCGATGACGAGAAGCCCCGAGGACGGCGGCGGTAGCGGCCGCATGTCGGCATCCATGATCCGGCCGAGCTCGCCGTCCTTCGGCATGCCGAGGATGGCGAGGTCCTTCTCGTGGTTCCGGTTGCGCAGCTTGACGGCGATCGAGCGGAACGGCTCGGCCCGCGTTACGCCCGGCATGTGCCGGACCGCATCGAGGGCGGCCGGAGAGCGCTCGCGGTCGAACCTCACCGTCGCGTCCTGCCGTTCCATGCGGAAGAAGATCTGCTCAACCATGTAGTCGACGGAGTCCGACGAGAACATCGCCACCACCAGCAGCGCCGCCGAGAGCGCGACGCCGAGGGAGGTGAGCAGCGAGCGCACCGGCGTGCGGATGATCTGCCGGACCGCCATGATCGTCAGCTGCGAGAACAGCTTGGAACTCAATTGCCGGCGGAAGAGCGACCGGAAGCGCACCGGCGCCGGCGGCCGCATCGCCACCGCCGCCGGCAGCACGATCACCGACCAGATCGCCTTGCCGGCGCCAGCGATCGCCGCCGCCACGCTGATGCCGCCCGAGATAGCGTAAAGATCGACGCTCTCGCGGAAGATCAGGAACGGAAACGAGAAGAATTCCGCATAGAGCCGCGTCAGCCCGCGGCCGATCCAGTTGCCGGCACCGAAACCGATCACCACACCGATGAGCGCGATCACGATGGTGAGCTTGGCATAGTGCCAGGCGACCTCGAAATCGCGGTAGCCGAGCGCCTTGAGGAGCCCGATCTGCTCGCGCTCCAGCGTGATCAGCCGCGTCAGGATCATGTTGACGAGGAAGGCTGCGACGAAGAGGAAGATCGGCGGGATGATCGCTGCCATCGCGCGTAGCTGGATGAGCTCGTTGTCGAGGAAGGTGTGGGAGATCTGGTCCTTGCGCAGATACGTGCCCTGCCCGCCGTAAGGATCGAGCAGGTCGTCGATCGCGCTGACGAGATCGTCGGTGTCGGCGCCGCGCAGCACCGTCAGCGAGGCGTCGTTGAAGGCGCCGTCCATGTCCATGACGCCTTCGAGCGCCGTGCGGGTCATGTAGAAGACGCCGAAGCGATGCGGATCGGGCACCATGTCGCCGGGGCCGATCGCATAGATGTATTCCGGCGAGAGCACGATGCCGGTCACCGTCAGCGTCTGCTTGCGGCCGTTCATGATCGCGTCGAAGGTGCTGCCCTGCGTCAGCCGATGGGCGAGCGCGAAGCTTTCGAGCACCGCCGCCTCGTGCGGGCGGTCGGGCTCCGGCAGGCGGCCGCTGCGGATATAGAGCCGGTTCACCGCCGGCTGGCCGCCGTCGGGGATCGAGACGGCGATGCCGGTCGCCGGCTCGGCCATGCCCGGCATGTCGAGCAGCACGTAGTCGACGATCCGGAGATCGACGCCGCCCACGCCCTCCAGCGCGGCGATGCGTTCCCTGAGGTGAAGCGGCGCCCGGTTCGCCGTGACGAAGAGATTGCCGAACCGGTAGCGTTCGTAAAAGACCGCGCGCGTCTCGTCGAGCGACCGGTAGGCGCCGATCGCCAGGATGATCGTCATCACACCGCAGGCCATGACCAGCGCGACCGCCAGCACCTGGGCCCAGAGCCTCACGATGTCGCGGAAGAGCTTGCGGTCGAGCATCGACATGGCGCGTCACCAGACCACGGAAGACGGCGGCAGGCGCTCGGTATTGACCACCGTCTCGGAAATCCGCCCGTCGTGGAAGGTCAGCACCCGGTGGGCGATCTGCCGGATCGCGGCGTTGTGGGTGATGATCGCAGTCGTCGTCTTCAGTTCCTCGTTGATCCGGCAGAGCGCTTCGAGCACCAGGATGCCGGTCTTCGAATCGAGCGCCCCGGTCGGCTCGTCGCAGAGCATCACCTCCGGCCGCTTGGCGATCGCCCGGGCGATCGCCACCCGCTGCTGCTCGCCGCCGGAAAGCTGCGCCGGAAAATGGTCCATCCGCTCCTTGAGCCCGACCATCTCCAGTGCCTCGCCGGGTTTCATCGGATTGCGCGATATCTCGGTGACGAGGGCCACGTTCTCCCATGCGGTCAGACTCGGGATAAGATTGTAGAACTGGAAGACGAAGCCGACATGGTCGCGGCGGTAGAGCGTCAGCTGCCGCTCGGAGAGGCTCGTCAGCTCGTGGTCGGCGAAGCGGACCCGGCCCGACGTCGCCTGGTCGAGCCCGCCCATGATGTTGAGAAGGGTCGACTTGCCGCTGCCGGACGGTCCGAGCAGGACGAGGATTTCCCCACCTTCGAGCGTGAGGTTGATGCCGCGCAAGGCCTGCACCTCCACGTCGCCGGTTTGATACGACTTGGTGACGTTTTCAACGAGGAAGAGTGGCTCGGCCATGGCTCACCTTACAACATGTGGCGCGACCATAAAGCAGGGCGCCCGGCCCCGCGTTGACAAAAGTCAACGCAAGATCGCCCGCCGGCCCCACCGGCAAGCCTCGCACCAGTTTCGCGACCTAGCACCTGCTTGCAGGAAACACTGTTTGTGGGCATACTCGCCAACCGCGAATGCAGCCCTGTCGTGCAGACTGATCATGAGGATCTGTGATGGCGTATGATTGGAGTGGCGTGCGTACCCGGCGTATCCGGAGACTGAAACTGGCAGCGATCACCGTCGTCGGCCTTTTCATCATCTCGGCCCCCGTGCTGGCCTTTTCCTGACCATTCGAAAACCCCGGCCGGACGGTGCCGCGAGTCCCTTCTCCCCGTCAGGACGGGGGTGAGGAGTGGTCGGCGAAGCCGGTGAATCGATTGCGGCGACGAGCGTACCCACCTCCCCCTTGAGGGGGGAGGTCGCGCGGAACGCGCGGGTGGGGGTGACAGGTCGGCATCCGCGGAGGTTCACCCCACCCCGGACCTGCGGTCCTCTGGGTTGAGCCTCATATCTCAACCCGTTCTTCGAACCCCGCCTCAAGGGGAGGCTGAACCCCGCCGCGTCTCTCTCCTCGCGCTCGAAGACCGGCCGTGCCCGCGTCGCTGCGCTCTCCCTCTTCTCCCCTCGGGGAGAAGTGCCGAGCGGAGCGAGGCGATGATGGGGCGGAGTGGCAACCGCGCGACCTGTCTGGCGTGGGCGAACGATGTTCCCCCTCATCCGGCCTTCGGCCACCTTCTCCCCACTGGGAGAAGACGAAAGCGGCTCCCGCTGCGGGGTCTCGACAAAAATTCCCCAACAAAATCAAACCCCACCCCCCATTTTCATTCACCCTCTCCCGACCTGTCGTAGAATCACCCCGTTCCGCCGTCGGATACACCGGACCATGCGAAGTCCGGCGAGGCGGGGCCGGCGCCGGGATCGACGACTGTCGCAGGTCGAAGGCTCCGGCCGCTGCAACGGTCTCCCCCCGCGGGAGGCGGAAGGCGAAAACGGTCCGGACCGGCTCGCCGTCACCGCCGCTAACGCGGGCGTGCCTTTGAGGCACACAGACAGGCGCCCGGGAGCTTGAAAAAGCCCCCCGGCGAAAAGACGGCGGGGTGAGCCCGAAGATCGTGAATGATCCGGGATCATCTGCCGGCGAGGGTCAGGCCGGACGGTACCATCCGGCGGGAACCTCCCGGGCCACCGGCCAGGTGTCAGCGAAGGTCCGTCACCGGACGGATGAGCGCTCGACGCCGATCCGCGCCGGCCGATGTCGAGACTTCAAGTTTCGGCAAAGGCGCCGCCTTGCCAGAGAGACGCATGCAGCGGGAAAGAACGCCGAACGGGGCGCCGCAAGGAGCCACATACTTGATACTCTGACAGGCCCCTCGCGGCGCCGCGTCCGAGACTGAGGTGACCGACCCGGAGGGAGACATCCCGACCGGCGGCGGAGCTTGAGGGATTTTTGACAATCTGACAAAGACACCGATGGTGGCGAGCCGTTGCGATGGTGGCGGGAACAGAAAGCGCAGATTTCGCGGACAGGGCGGCAGACGCGCCGGGGCGCCATAAGTCCTCAAACCAGCTTCAAAGGCATTGATCGGCCTTCTAGGCCTTCTCGAAGTTCCGCATCGAGGAGGTACCCTGCAGCTACACAATCGCGGAGGCACCGCAGGGACAGCGATGATAATCGAGGCTCCTAGGGGCGAACCAAATTAATCGTCTTGCCTCGGTCCTAGTCTTAAAAATTCGGCGGAGCCGAAATGAGCGTCGGCGGCAGAAAAGAGCCGCTTTTGAACTCGTTCGACGGTCTGGATGAAATGGGGGAGCTCCCCTGCGATAAAGTTGGCATGGTGAGCGATATTGGCCACGAGGGTTGCCTGCACGGCATCGCCTTCCCTTTGTCGGAAGAAGCGCTTTCCATCCGAAAGGTACATGTGATCCTTCATGTGACTCTCGTAGCGATCCACTAGGTCGTTGAAGTTGGCTACATGGAGGACCAGCGTCTGATAGTTAGATAGTACCCAACCTCCGTCCTCGACAAGCGCTCGATCCCGAAGTCTTACCATGGCGTCAACACCGTCGAAATCAGGGGCTGGCACCGAAGGAGAGAATGCGAACTTATAGATCAACTGCCAGAGTTGGGTGTCCGGAGGATGGTTTCCTGCCTCAGCCTTGGCCAACCTGATCGTGTCGGCGAGATTTCGCAGATCGCCTCCGATGAGGACCAGTTCAAGCAGGCAGCGGGTTAGCTTTGATTTGAGTTCCTCTTCCGCAAGACTGCGAGCGAGTCTCCTTTCTGCAACATATGTTGCCGCGCCACCGACAAACGCACCGAAGAGGGCCGATGACAGAGCAATGATGGCGTCAGCAGATATAAGATAAGAATACCAAGGAGCAGGGCAGAGAGATGGAAACAACTCCCCCATCTGATCGCAAATCGATTCTTTGAAAAGGGCCAACACGTGCATGTGCGATAGACATCATGTTGAGACTGCAGAGTCCAGATAGGCAGGAAAGCGAGGTGAGGTATCGGCCTCAAATCGAATTTGACGGGCCATCCGGAATTCGCACTTTTTCCGATCTTTGCTGTCAAAATTCCGAGAAGACGCGGCGAGCTACAGTCGGACAAAGCAAAAAATGGTGGGCCCGGAGGGAGCGCCCACCATCGCTCAAAAGCCTTAGACACCGGGCCTCAAGGGACGATTAGGGGGACACAATGTCCCCTTTTGTGTCCCTGCATTGCATAGGACCGAGCAGCGTGCAACAGCCAAACGCTTGACAAAGAAGCGCTCGATCTACGGGCAGAGATATTGCGATCCAGTCCGGTGCGAGTGGAGGCTCTAGCTGCTACCGCAGCTTCGATCGCCTATTAGCTAGCGTGGCATCAATCTGCCACGGCATCTGTGGCGCTTGACATAGCGACGTCGTCCATTCTCTAACTGCAACACCAAGATCAGATATAGAGCTCTACATGTTTAAGTGCTGGAAAATTCAAAACTTCAAGTCGTTTAAGAGCCCACCATCCTTGCCGATGAGCAAGATAAACGTATTGGCGGGTGCAAATAGCAGCGGCAAAAGCACGATCATCCAGAGCATGCTGCTTCTGAAGCAGACGGTTCAGTACGGCTCGCCTGAAAGGGGCGTAGCGCTGAACGGCCCCCTGCTACGGATGGGAGAGTTTGGTGATATTAGGAACTTCGATGCAGAAGGCGCTAACGTCACCATAGAATTCGAACTGAGGCCTGAGAACGAGAACGAGTTTGGCAGTTGGCGTAGCCATGGCGTCCTGCCCTATCAAACGACGGGGCTTAACGATGTTGCTCTACTTAGGATGGAAACGGAACTAGGGCAAGATTTTGTACAGGAAGCGGATGGTGCTGTTAGATCTAAGCTTGCTCTTAGGCGCGCCCATTTTGCAGCCTATTTCAACGACGAAGAGGCTAAAGAGCCCCAGTTTATGGACTTGGTTTCAGTCGGGAAGGCGGCTATTGGCGAAATATCAGTGGCGTTCAACGCTTTTCGTGTTCAAGTCGACGACGACAGCGAAGACCAACTTGCAGCATCGCGCCCAAAGTTGGAAATTGTCGGAGGGACTGCACGGCATTTTCTACCTGAGTATCTGTTGCTAAAATACGATGCCGCTGCCCAGCGAGCGGCAGAGTTAGCCGCCTATCTGTGCAGCAATCCATCAAGCTTACTTACCCGAAGCAGCCAGGGAGAGCAGGAGATACCTACAGGTGTTGTAGCCGTAGTAAATGACTGGCTGTCAAACAAGAAGGCGACGCTCATCGATACTGGTCCGCCGGTTACCGCGAACCTAGTCCGCCATCGTATCGCGCCCCTTCTGTACGGTGGAACGACACGGAATTTCTCAAGCGCTCATCTTAGATCAGATAGAAGTCGGTCGGAAGAAGCAATACTACGAGGTCTACTGACTGAAGCGATGCTGGCGGAAACGGAGTCCAATACCGCCTATGATGTAGATATGCCGCGGGCGTTGAAACTTGCCACTGACTATGTGAGGGAGTTCTTTCGCAAGGGCGTTCGGTATCTAGGACCTCTACGAGACGCGCCCCGTCCTGTTTATCCACTTGAGGCGTTGGAAAGCAGCACAGACGTCGGGTATCGAGGCGAACATACCGCCGCTGTCTTCCAACTCAACAGTAACGCCAGCGTGGCGGTTCATCTGCCCCCGAAAGATGACTTTGACGCAGACTACTTTCAATACGCTCAATCGGCCACGTTGAGCCTGCACGACGCGACTGTTCAATGGCTTGCGTATCTAGGCGTCGCTGATGAGGTGAAGGCAACAGACAGCGGAGTGTTTGGGAACCAGCTGAAAGTGGCCAACGGTAACACTAACCGCTGGCACGATCTCACGAACGTTGGCGTTGGCGTGAGCCAAGTCCTGCCGCTGGTAGTGACCTCCCTGCTCGCCCCCGCTGGAAGCGTATTGATCTTCGAGCAGCCAGAACTCCACCTTCATCCACGCGTGCAGGCGAGACTAGCTGATTTCTTCATTGCTCTGGCACTTGATGGTAAGCAAATGGTCCTAGAAACCCATAGCGAGTACTTGATCGACCGGCTCCGTCTCCGAATCGCGCTATCGGATGATCCAGACGTAGGTCAACTAGTGAATATCTTGTTTACCGAAAGGCATGGCGAAGAGAGCAAGATTACACCCGTCGAAGTTTCCGAATATGGAGCGATCTCGAATTGGCCAAAAGACTTCTTTGATCAAAGTCAGAAGGACGTTGCACGCTTGCTTAAGGCAGCAGCGAGTAAAAGAGCACGAAAAGCCAATAAAAAATGAAACGAATATATCTTGATACAGCTCTCTTGGCGATGCCAAATTATGCCATTGATGCCGATACCGGCCAAGAGCTCATTGACAGGATAATACACTTCTCTGAGCTAGCCGATCCTGGGGTTCCACTTAAGCTTATAATATCTAATGATGCAGAGGATATGCTTTGGGGGAATAATCTAGGACCGGACTACGACCAGATTGACCAGTTCCTTGAGCTCATGGAGCTAAAACACATCTACTCGGCAAACGATTTACTACAACGATATCAGTTTCTTTTTCAGCATTGTGCACGCGCCGCTGATGTAAATCTGATTGAGGTTGATGGCGTAACTAATTTTGTCTCTTATCCAGAGCTTCCGGAGGTGTCACCCGCACAGTTGCTTGACGAGACACAGCGGGTCTTTGCTACTGCGGCTGCGCTCGCAATTGTGCAGCAGCAAGTGCGCGTTGGCTCTGCATTTTACGCCTCCCCTAGTTCACACTACAACGTGCGGGCAACGCTCAACACAATATGCGGAGCCGGGAGCCACCTCCTTGAGCCCCCACCGGTAGACATCCAAGCAACCGTATCTACGTTCACGCATCTCAGGGACCTGGTATCCTCTGATGTTGCTGATGAGCTTTGGCGCGTAGCCGAGACGGCCCATGATATTCATTTCTCCATTACTTTAGGTGCCCTGGCCTTGCAGGTGGAGGCTGGTGAAGGAGTCAATATCTCTGTCCTAAACAAGTTCGCCATCGGCTCCGAGTTCGTCCATAGCTTGAAGCAGGTGGAGTGCTGGGGAAATAATCGATACTCGGGCGCAGCTCGAGAACTCTGCAGTCAGATTGTCGCGGGCAAATGTAATCGGCAAATAAATCCATTCAGCCTGACAGGGCAGCATGTCCGGAGCTTCGACGGCGCGAGGGCCTGGCGAACGCATCTGACCAACAGTGGTCTGGGCCTTCGCCTTATGTATTGGCAAGGCGAGAACGGAATAGAATTTGCTACTGTCGACGTTAAGAGCGGTGAGAGAATCGACATTGGCTCCGAAGCTCCCGCTGCAGCTCTGGATATACGTGGATGCTTCGGATGAGGCTGCCTATGCGCGGCGTACATCACTAGCTGAAGTCCACATGCAAGCGGGTGGACAGAAGCAAGTAGATGCTATTGCCCCCCCTTACGCAGCAGATATGGATTCAGCGCGAACACTACCGAGAGCGTTCTGATGAGAATGGGCGTTGCGTCGAATTCTGTTATCGTTTCCACGTTCGGAAGACATCCTAAAAGGTGACGGTCGATGGCTACAAGCTGATTTGCGCTGGCAACTCTTTAGCACCTGTCAACGGGTGGATACCAAGGCGCGAATAGACTTCCTTCTTGAGTGCATCTTCGTATCCTGTTCCGAAAGCTGACTCGTTGACGGCCGATTTGATCTCTTCTTCTGCCTCCAGAACCCATTCGAAAAACTTGTCGAGGGCCTGATCCATCGCCTTGCGGTCGGTGGAAACGGAAAAGGTCGAGCGGCCTAGTAAGATAGCTCGGATTATCGCTTCCGCTACCGAACTTGGGTGCGTCGCCGCGTAGACAGTCAAGCCGCCTTTCGTCCGCACTTCGAGCTCATATGAGTCGAGTAGCTTGCCTATGGCGATTTCCTTCAACGAGCCTCGGTCGAAAATGAGCGGCAGGTCAAGCTTCACACCCTTGGCAAAATCATCGGGGAAGTTCTTAGTCTTCAGCCTTGGCTCGACCGAACGAACAATGGCGGAGGCGACACTTCCGATGCTGTCGGATTCTTGCTTCTTTGACTTTTTTGTTTTGTCCTCAGCGACCAGAATCCGGGATTGGCATGTCGCTCGAATGTCCGCATACATCTGATCTACCGATACGCTTTCGCCCGCAGTCTTTAGTATCCATTCGTCTAACGCGCGAAGATGCTTCCCCGGCTGCCAATGCTCGGAGCCCCAATCGATCGGCGGCTCATTAAGCCACACATTTTCCGCCAAACTGACGAGCCTTTTCCGTCCAGTAGGCTTCAATGCCATTATGTCTAAGACCGGATAATCCCGGAGCTTTGTAGTGGGCGCTTCCAAAGCGCCGGCACCCATGCTCGCCGCGCCGTTTATTTCGAGGCTGTAGGTGAAAAGTGAACTTGTCAGCGCCGCCCCCAGTTCCTTCCACTCGATCCCTTCAAGTGGGCTGATGCTGTTCAAGCGCTGATCAATAAGTGCGGCTTTCTCGAAAAGGAAAGGTGCATAGATGGTGTTGACCGCTTTCCGCAGCCATATGTGATGGAAAGCGGGCTTCGCTTTCGGCGCGTACCAGAGCCCGCCGCTCTGAGCGTCTAGAGCCTCGCGAATAGTTAGGTTTTTGCCACTTTGCTTCCTGTCAGCGGCAGCGCGGTCCGCCATGGCCTCGATGTAACGCCACGCTCCGGTGCCGCGCAGGTCGCCCTGTTTCTCCTTGCAGGAAAAGAGCCACAATGAAGGCGTTGGCTTCTGTTTGTAATTGGCGGGGTCAAGGTCCCTCAGCATAAGCATCGGGATCAGGAATTTCCCTTCTATTCCATACGTCGCTATCGTCGCCTTGTTGACGTAGAAGAAATTGTTTTGAAGTGACTTGTAACCAAGACTGACTTTCGCGAATGAATGCAGAGGCTTGAACATTACGCGGCCCCTCCAAAAATTGAATAATATGACAACGGTGCGCGAAGATACTTCGACCAATTTCGCGGCCTGGTGCGATCCGCGTTTAGTGCGGCGCGTTCCGGGGCAGGGTCGACGAGCTTGATTCGGTATTTTTCATTCTCAACTGAAACGTCGCTTTCGAGCTCTTGGGCCAACGCGATGACGCGATCCCAGTAGTCCCCTTTGCCGCTCGTAAGCTTTGCGATGGGCTGCTTTAAGGTCACGAAGCGTATCGGTTCGTCCGGCGCATTCTCCGCACCCTTCTCAGCCACAAGCAGGACGGCGTTCACGTCCGCTTGCGGAAAGAACGTCTCGGCATTCGATGCGACGACCGAAACAATCCTGATCTTTCCCAGCAAGGCCCTTTGAAGCGTAATCGCGTAGTCGGATGTGAGCCAACTTGCGGGCGTAACGAAGCCGAGCCGAGCGCCGTCCTTCATGAGTTTGGTCGCATGGTAGATGAAGAACGCAAACAGGTCTGTCTTCGCTCCAGGATCGAAGCCCGCATTCAGTGCCGCTTGAAACAATCGCCGCCGATAGGCCGGATCTAGATCGTCTTGATTCTGTGACCGAAGATACGGGGGGTTGCCAACGATGCAATCGAATAGGGGAATGGGAACCGGTACCTTCTTCGTGCCCGACGCTTGCTGGGGGGCAGGAAACTCGATGGTGTCAGTTTCATTGCGGGAGAAAAAGTCGCTCACATTGATGCGCGGAAAATTCTCGTATTCGGCCATGTCCTGCCGGTAGAGATTGATCACCGCAAGCTCGGCGGCAAATGGGCTCACGTCGAATCCCCAAATGATTGACAGTAACTCCTTGTGCGAGAGATGGGCGGCATGGGCGAGATATCCGTAGGCGCTCATGAGGAAGGTCCCGCTCCCGCAGCCCGGGTCGAGCACGAAGGGCCTCGCACCGTCTATGGTGCTCGCAACAAGAAGATCGGCGACCGGCCTGGGCGTATAGAATTGCCCAAGGAGAACTTGCTGATCGCGGGGGATAAGGTGCTCAAATATCGAACCAAGTACGTCGTCGGTCAGCGAAGCCCAATCATAGGAACCAAGCTGATGAATGAGCCCGCGAAGGATTGATTGAGCTTCCTTAGGGACAGGGATCAGCGATTCGATGGGCTCAGGTTTAAATAATGCCTCGTAGTCGTAGCGGCGCACTTCGTCCCAATACGGCTTCAATGCTGCCGGGATTGCGTCGGTCGGACCGATCTTCAGTTCTTTGAGCGCTGGAATCTTTCGCCTTAGTGCGAAGTAAAAGAGAATTTGTCCTATAAAGCGATACCCAATCTGACCGGCAATGGCATAGTCGATGTCATCAACAAAGCCCTCGAACCCCTGCTCTGCTGCAATCTGCTTCAATCGTTTCCGCAGCTTGCGGTCGGTGTTGGAAGCCTTCTTCAAGTCTTTGTAAAAGATCGTTCGCAATTGGCCGATTCCGTCGGTCAAACGGCTAACGAAGATTTCCGGGTCTATCGTGTATTGATGCTCGATGCCGGAGATTGAGTGCGCTATGGCAGCGTCCAGAATCTCAACAGCTTGATCGTGAAGCTCCTTCTTCCAAGAGGGCTGTAGCCAATCCTCGACGTGAGATAGCGCCAACGGATGCGACGATTTACGGATCATATCGGCGGGCGTCGGCGTCTTCGGGTCTGTGGTTTCATAAACCTCGAAGTCTCGCATGTTCCACAACGCGAAATACTTCGATTTCCAGTACCGTCCCTTAGCAAGTGCATCCGCGAAGAACACCGGATCGTTGATGGGGGTTGTGGGGGTTTTTAGTTCGATTGCGAGAAAGGGGAGCAGAGCAAGGCGGTCCTTCCAAACGATCATATCGCTCCGGTGCCCGGAGGTCTTTCGAGGCTTCTCTTGAGTGGCGGTATCCAAGTCCAACGCGCGCTTGCCGATCTCCGCGTTTAGCCATGTGATAACCTGACCTTGAAACTCCTGCTCGTTGCTTTCTTTGCGGCCTGCCTTCTTTACCATTCTTCTTCCCCAATCAAAAAGTCCGTCACGGTATTGCCGCCCCCAGGATCATTTCTGCGCAGGCCGATTCGGGGAACAGTCGAAACACACTTACGGTGTGTCACCTGCCTGTGCCCTCGGTGGTTGCTAACACCTGGCCAGCTGCCGCGCTAGTTTTTCGGCTGTCCTTCAATTCGTATACACTGAAAATCGTACTGCGCCTCCCCACGACACTCCCAATCAAGAGGGTCCATGATCAACCTACCGGAGCCGGTGAGGGTTCTTTACGCGGCGCACACGGCTATGTGCCAGCACTTCGCTCATACCGGATTGACGTTCACCCTCGGCGGCAAGCTGGTGGGCGACATAGGCGAAGCCGTTATCGCTGAAGCCTACGGGATCACCTTGTGCA
Source organism: Rhizobium sp. (assembly GCA_035299345.1). Lineage (GTDB taxonomy): Bacteria > Pseudomonadota > Alphaproteobacteria > Rhizobiales > Rhizobiaceae > Allorhizobium. Next base: position 85 of record DATGWU010000035.1, on the reverse strand, counting down.
GGCAGCGGACCCCGGGTGTTGACGGGTACGCGGCAGACGGACGGTCGGTGCAGATCAAAGCAACCGGCCTCGCGAAAGCCGGTCC
>DATGWU010000034.1:0-6610 GCA_035299345.1 Rhizobium sp. | reverse complement strand
TCACGATGCCGGTGGTCGTCTCGATGCCGAGAGCGGCGATGTCGGTGAGTGCGGCGGCACGCCCCGTCGCGTCCGCGGCGGAGGACAGTGACAGGCTTCCCGTCCCGAGGCTTACGGTAATCGACCAGTACCCGTCGTTTTCGGCGGGCGCGTCGACTTTCCGTGCGGCGACGGCGCGAGCCGGCACGACCGCGGATGTCGTGACACGTTCGCTGGCGCGCGCAAACGTTGCGGCGGAGGACAGGGGCTGCAGGAGACTCATTCTCTCGTGATGCTTTCCGGTATCATTGCGGACAGATGACCGGAGCGTGCCAAAGCGGCATTTCGAAAGGTTTCAGTGAACCAGTAAAATTCTACCGATCCGGCACGCGGCAGAAGAAACCGTCGGATAAAACCAGAAAAGGTCAGTCGGCGGAGGGAAGGCGCCGCATGGTGAACTCGATGCGATCACCGTCGAGCTGTCGCCAGCTTTCGACCTCGGTCCAGTAGGCGGCCTTGGGGAAGGCGTCGAACCATTCCTTGGCCTTGGCTCTCGCCTCCTCGCGCGACAGGCAGAAGGTCTCGCGGACAAAATGTCCGGCCTCGGAACGGGACTTCGCCCTCCGATGTTTGGCAATTTCCTTCCTCAGACCGTCGAGCGGCGGCAAGCCGGGTATCTTCGCCATCAAACACCTCGCCTGCATTGAAATGTAGTCGCGCAACCGCCCGTTTGCGAGTCGAAATTCGGGGGACGGCGGGGAGCCTCTCTGGCTCGCCGCCGGGCGACCTGCTAAGCCATGGGCCGATGCGGCCGACTCGTTCAGGACGGCCGGAGACAAGGATTTGCAGAATGGAAAGACCCGACCTGCCACGGGAATTGCCCGAGAACATCGAAGTGAAGAAGGATGAGGCGCGCGCCTGGTTCGAGACGCTGAGGGATACCATCTGCGCCTCCTTCGAAACGCTCGAACAGGAGCTGGCGGGACCGCTTTCGAACCAGCCGCCCGGCCGGTTCGTCGGCAAGGACTGGCTGCGCGAAGGCGGTGCCGGCGGTGGTGGCCGAATGTCGATGATGGAAGGCCGCGTCTTCGAGAAGGTCGGCGTCCATACCTCGACCGTCTACGGCGAGTTCTCGCCCGAATTCCGCAAGCAGATGCCCGGCGCGGAGGAAGATCCGCGGTTCTGGGCCTCCGGCATTTCGCTGATCGCCCACCCGGTCAATCCGAACGTTCCCGCCGTGCACATGAACACCCGCATGGTGGTCACGACCAGCCAGTGGTTCGGCGGCGGTGCCGACCTCACACCGGTGCTCGACAGACGGCGAACGCAGGAGGACTCCGACAGCCGCCTTTTCCACCGGGCGATGGAGATCACCTGCGGCAAACATGCGGCCGTCGCGGACTATCCGCGTTTCAAGACCTGGTGCGACGAATACTTCTTCCTGAAGCATCGCAATGAGCCGCGCGGCATCGGCGGCATCTTCTTCGACTGGCTGCATTCCGGGCCGGAACAGGGCGGCTGGGCCGCCGATTTCGCCTTCGTGCAGGATGTCGGTCGCGCCTTCAATCTCGTCTACCCGCGCATCGTCCGCTCGAACTTCAACAACGACTGGACGGAGGCCGACCGCGACGAACAGCTCGTCCGACGCGGGCGCTATGTCGAGTTCAATCTCCTCTACGACCGCGGCACGATCTTCGGGCTGAAGACCGGCGGAAACGTCGAGTCGATCCTGTCCTCGATGCCTCCGGTCGTGCGCTGGCCGTGAGCACCGTCGCGGCGATCAATTCACGACTTCTAACAAAATTTATAGTTTAGTGATCCCTAATGCCATGCTATCCTCCCCCGCAGTTTGCAGGAGGAGAAATGCAATGGCTCGTTCGATTGGCACTCCCACTCAAAAGAACAACGAAAACGCTGCCGAAGCCGAACGCATCATCGACCGACTCGCCGAAGAACTCAGGGCCTCCGGCGGCGTCGACCTTCCCCACTCCTACTTCGTGGAACAGGTCAGATTGCGTCTTGCGGGAAGCGATTTGAGCACGCTCGACACGGCGGACACGGCACGAACGTTGATCCGCGGCTGGAAGCCGAGAGCGGCCCCTTCGGTGTTCAACGCGTGGGCCATGCCCGAGCAGGTCTAACCACCTGTTTCAGCTGTCCTTGCTGACCTTCGTACCGGCGGGAGGGAACCTATGGCCACTCCCGCCGATTAGAAAAGGGGTCGAAACCCAGACGAAGAGGAGAAGGCCATGAAGCTGTTTGAATGCGGTTCGCTCGTGCCCGGCTGCCCGTGGCACACCCGGGCGGACGAGGAGGCGGAAGTCGTGCGCCGCGCGGTCGAGCACATGCGGACCACGCATGGCGAAACCATCATCCGCGAGAACATGATCGAGAACATCAAGGCCCGCATCGTCACCACGGAGAAGGTGACGGCCTGAGCCGGGTCAGGAAATGCTCATCTCCTTGAGCCGGGCGAGCAGCCTCGCCCGGTCCATAGAGAAATTACCCGCGACCCATTCCGATTCCAGCGCCTTCAGCGCCTTTCCCACGGCCGGCCCCGGCGGAATGCCGGCAGCGAGCAGATGGGCGCCGCTGACGGGGAAGGTCGGCTTTTCAAAGGCTTCGGCCCGCTTCAGAAGCGCCGAGAGCCGCGCCACCCGCGCCATGACCGCCGGATCGGCCTCGCCCTTTGCCCGCACCGTCGCAAGCTCGAGCTTGAGGATCGTCGTCAGCCCCTCCCTGCCGTGGTGATAGAGGTCGCGATCGAAGGCGGCATCTTTGACCGCGATGTCCGGCTTCGGCGCCCGCGCGAAATGATCGAGGAAGCGCGCTTCCGCCTTCGACATCCGCAGCCGCTCGGCCATGGCGGCAAGGCGCGCGGCATCCTTCGGCACGATCGCCGCAAGCCGCAGCATCGGATCGGGATGCCAGCCGAGCGCCTGTTCGGCGGCGACCAGCCCGTGGATCGCGTCGATCCCCCACTTCTCCGTCTCCGGCAGGATCTCGGTGAGTACACCGGCCTGGCGCATCCACAGAAGCGCACGGCTGGGGTCGGAGGCCTTGAGCAGTTTCTTCAGTTCCGACCAGACCCGTTCGGCCGAAAGCGTAGCGAGCTTGCCGCGCGCGCGCATGCAGGCCTTGAGCCCTTCGGCATCAGGCCGCCCGGCGCCGTAATGGGCGAAGAAGCGGAAGAAGCGCAGGATGCGCAGGTAATCTTCGGCAATGCGTTTGTCGGCGTCGCCGATGAACCGCACCGTCCGCGTCTCGACGTCCGGGAGCCCGTTGACGAGGTCGATCACCTCGCCCGCCCGGTCGACATAGAGGGCATTGATCGTCAGGTCCCGCCGCTCGGCATCGGCCTGCCAATCCGCCCCGAACTTCACCGTCGCACGCCGCCCGTCGGTTTCCACGTCATGGCGAAGCGTCGTCACCTCGAACGGCTTGCCATCGACGACCAGCGTAACGGTGCCGTGGTCGATGCCGGTCGGCACAGACTTGATGCCGGCGGCCTTCGCCCGCGCGGTCACTTCCTCCGGCTCCAGCGTCGTCGCAATGTCGATATCGGCGACGGGAAGCCCCATGAGGCTGTTGCGAATGGCGCCGCCTGCGACCCGCCCCTCGCCGCCCTCGGCATTCAGGAGGTCCATGACGCGGATGAGTGCCGGGTCGCGAAACCAGGGCTCCTGCGACAGGTTGGTCATGCATAGAGCCTTTCATAGAGCGTGCGGATGATGCCGGCGGTGATGCCCCAGATATAGCGCTCGCCATAGGGCATCACATAGTAGTGGCGCAGTATACCGCGCCAGTCGCGGCTGTCGCGCTGGTGGTTTTCCGGGTTCATCAGGAAGGAGAGCGGCACTTCGAAGACGCTTTCCACCTCGTGCGGGTTGGGCGTGATGGTGAAGCCGCGGCTGACGACGGAGAGCACCGGGATGATGCGGAAGCCGGTCGCCGAGAGATATTGCGGCAGCCGTCCGACCGTTTCGACATAGGCGGGGTCGAGACCGATCTCCTCCTGCGCCTCGCGCAGCGCTGCCTCCTCGGGCGAGATGTCGGTGTCGTCGATGCCGCCGCCGGGAAAGGCGATCTGCCCGGAATGCTTGCGCAGCCGCGTCGTCCGCTGGGTGAGGATCACCTTGGCACCGTCATCGCCGTCGTCGACGACCGGAACGAGCACCGCGGCATCCTTGAACTGAAGCCCTTCGATCTCCTGCAGCGTCTCCGGATTGAGCACGTGGTCGCCGTGCTCGCGCCAGGCATGCTCGAGCGGAGCGCCGATCTGGTTCAGCGCCCTGTGCCGGAAGTCGGCGGCCGAAAAACTTGATTGAAGTGTCCGTGACGTCATCGCGACAGCGCATCCAGTTCGTCTGCCCGCATGACGGGAAAGACTTCGCCGGCGGAGCGCACCGCAAATATCTCCACCCCGTCGATGTCGATCACCTCGCCGCGTTCCACGAGATCATACATCACGGCGCGCGACACGAGCGCCTCCAGCCGGCCGCGCACATGAAGGTAGGGCTTCAGTTCGTGGCTCTCGCCGTGGACGACGAAACGCAAGGGGTGCTCCGGCCCCGCCTCGACGATGTCGCCGACATTGGTGCGGAAGGTGAGAACCGGTTCGCCGTCGCGTTCGCCGGGAACCATTTCGACAGCGAGGAACGGCGCATCTTCGACCCGGATTCCGACTTTCTCGACGGGGGTCACTAGGTAGGTCCTGCCGTCCTCGTCCTTCCTGAGAACGGTCGAGAAAAGCCGCACCAGCGCCTCGCGTCCGATCGGCGTTCCCATGTAGAACCATGTCCCGTCGGCACGGATTTCCATATCGATGTCACCGCAGAACGGCGGGTTCCAGCGCTCGACCGGCGGCAGCCCCCTGCCCGCGGTCTGGGCGGAGGCGCGCGCGACCAGCGCCGCCAGTCCGGCCGCATCCGTCGTTGCCTTCAGGGTCTCGCCTGCCATTTTTGCGTCCCGGTTTGCCGATATTCGCTGTCTGTCACGAGATAGTCATTCCGCGCACGCTTGTCAGCCGTCGATTGGGGAATAACTTCTTTTAGATGCGACGGAAGAACGGTGGCATGGTACGAAGGGCCTGACGCCGGAACCAGAGGGAGAAGATCATGGGCATGATGAAGTCGGCCGAACCCTTGCTCGACGACAAGGCCATCATCGCCGCGGCCGAGAAGGCGCTGTCCGACATCGCCGAGGTGCGCCGGGAAGTCTCCAAGGTGATCTTCGGTCAAGAGCGCGTGGTCGAAAACACGCTGCTCGCCATCCTCTCCGGCGGCCACGCCCTGCTCGTCGGCGTGCCGGGCCTTGCCAAGACCAAGCTCGTTTCGACGCTCGGCAGCGTGCTCGGGCTCGAGGCGAGCCGCATTCAGTTCACCCCCGACCTCATGCCCTCCGACATTCTCGGCACCGAGGTCATGGACCAGGACGAGACCGGACGGCGATCCTTCCGTTTCGTCAAGGGGCCTGTCTTTGCACAACTCCTGATGGCCGACGAGATCAACCGCGCAAGCCCGCGCACCCAGTCGGCACTCTTGCAGTCGATGCAGGAATACCACGTCACCATCGCCGGGCAGCACTACGACCTGCCCTCCCCTTTCCACGTGCTCGCGACCCAGAACCCACTGGAGCAGGAAGGCACCTATCCGCTTCCCGAGGCGCAGCTCGACCGCTTCCTGCTGCAGGTCGACGTCGGTTATCCGGAGCTTTCGGCGGAACGGCAGATCCTGCTCGAAACGACCGGCGTCACCGAGGCGAAGCCGTCGAGCGTCATCGATGCCGCACGCCTGATCGATATCCAGAAGCTGATCCGCCAGATGCCCGTCTCCGAAACCGTGGTCGATGCGATCCTGGCGCTCGTTCGCTCCGCCCGCCCGGGCCACGGCAACGCCGGCACCGACAAGAACGTCGCTTGGGGTCCCGGCCCGCGCGCCGGACAGGCGCTGATGCTCTGCGCCCGCGCCCGCGCGCTCTACGAGGGGCGGCTCGCCCCCTCGCTCGACGACGTCATGGCGCTCGCCGAGCCCGTGCTCGAACACCGCATGGCACTGACCTTTGCCGCCCGCGCGGAAGGCATGACGGTGCGCGACGTCATCCTCGACCTCGTAAAGCAGGCGCGGGGCTAGAAAGGCGGTCAGCGTGGCAGCAATCGGCCAGATCGTCGAGCAGACCTCCGGAAGCGATGCCCTGACGCGTGCGCGCCAGCGCGCTGCGCTCGTTCCCGACTGCATGGTTGAAGCCCGGCGGATTGCCAACACGGTGATCGCCGGCTGGCACGGACGCCGCAAGCGCGGCATCGGCGAAAACTTCTGGCAGTTCCGTCCCTATGCGGAAGGCGAGAGCCTCGCGCGCATCGACTGGCGGCGCTCGGCCCGCGATGACCACACCTATGTCCGCGACCGCGAATGGGAGGCCGCGCACACCGTCTGGCTCTGGGCCGACATGTCGCCGTCGATGATGTACCAATCCTCCTTCGCACCCGTCTCGAAGGAAGGCCGCGCACTCGTCATCATGCTGGCGCTCGCCGAAATCCTCGCCCGCTCGGGCGAGCGCATCGGGTGCCCGGGCGTCATGGACCCCGTCTCCTCGCGCAATGCCGCCGAGCGGCTCGCCGCCACGATCATGC
>DATGWU010000033.1:0-1975 GCA_035299345.1 Rhizobium sp. | reverse complement strand
AGATATCCACTGTCGAACCGCGGTCGCAGCCAGTCTTCGAAGAGATGGATGATCCCCGTCCCGGCAACGGCTGCATCGACGGCGAGATCGGTGCCTCCGCCGGCACGGACGATCAGGGGACCGGAGGGGCGCTCGGCAAGCGCGCCCGCGCGCACGAGCCGCGGTGGAGCGGCGGGCTGCATGTGCCCGGCGGGTGTGGTTCATCGGCCTCCGCCCGCATTTTCTACCCTTTATGGCACAGTAAATCCGGTGGCCGCCGAGAAATACCCAAAAATGTACCAATTTGTTCTTTGCGCCGCGCAAAATCTTCACAGTTCGTAAACTGCATCGGGTGAAAATTAGCCCCATAGAAATCAGAGGGGCACCGGCGCACCCACCTTCCAAGTCAACCATTGGGGCGCCTCATCGGAGATGCATATGCTGGGTTTTGGTAGTGGATCGGAAGCAAGGGCCGTTCTGGAGGCGATGAGCCGCTCCCAGGCGATCATCGAGTTCAAGCTGGATGGAACCATCATTACGGCCAACGAGAATTTCTGTAAGGCGCTCGGCTATGCGCTTTCCGAGATCGTTGGTCAGCACCACCGGATGTTCGTCGATCCGGCCGAGGTGAACAGCCCCGCCTACCGCGAATTCTGGGCGAAGCTCGGAGCCGGCGAGTTCGACCGGCGCCAGTACAAGCGCATCGGCAAGGGTGGCCGCGAGATCTGGATCGAGGCCTCCTACAACCCAGTGTTCCGCAACGGAAAACCCTATAAGGTCGTGAAGTTTGCGACCGACATTACCGGGCAGAAACTGAAGGCGGCGGAAGACGCCGGCAAGCTCGACGCGATCTCGCGAGCGCAGGCCATCATCGAATTCACGCCGAAGGGCGAGATCCTGTCGGCAAACGAGAACTTCCTGCGGACGCTCGGTTACACAATGGACGAGATCCGCGGCAAGCATCACGCGATGTTCTGCGACGGCGCCTATACCGCCAGCGAGGACTACAGGACCTTCTGGAGCAAGCTCGCCTCCGGCGAGTTCGTCGCCGACGAATTCCTCCGCGTCGGTAAAGGCGGCCGGAAAGTCTACATCCAGGCCTCCTACAATCCGATCTTCGACATGGACGGCAAGGTCTTCAAGGTCGTCAAGTTCGCCACCGACGTCACTCGGCGGGTGGAAAACGTCGACCAGCTCGCGCGCGCCTTGAATGCGCTTGCCGAAGGCGACCTCACCCAGTCGATCACCGAGCCTTTCCTTCCGACGCTCGAGAAATTGCGCATCGACTTCAACGGCGCCTCGACGAAGCTGCGCAGCAGCATGCACACGATCTCCGAGAATGCGGGGGCAATTGCCGCAGCTTCCCAGCAGATCCAGTCAGCCTCGAACGACCTTTCGAAGCGAACCGAGCAGCAGGCAGCATCGGTCGAAGAGACCGCCGCCGCGCTGGAGCAGATCACCACGACCGTCGCCGACTCGAGCCACAGGGCGCAGGAGGCCGGTGACCTCGTCCGCCGGACCAAGGATAATGCCGAACGCTCGGGCGGCGTCGTCAGCCAGGCGGTGGCGGCCATGGGCAAGATCGAGCAGTCGGCCGGCGAGATCGCGAGCATCATCGGCGTCATCGACGAGATCGCCTTCCAGACCAACCTCCTGGCGCTGAACGCCGGTGTCGAGGCGGCGCGCGCCGGTGATGCCGGCAAGGGCTTCGCCGTCGTCGCCCAGGAAGTCCGCGAGCTCGCCCAGCGCTCGGCCAAGGCGGCAAAGGAGATCAAGGACCTGATCAGCGCTTCCAACGAGCACGTGAAGAGCGGCGTTACGCTGGTCGGCGACACCGGCCGCGCGCTGCAGGAGATCGTCGGCCAGGTTCTCCGCGTGGACGACAATGTCGGCGCGATCGTCGAGGCATCCAAGGAGCAGGCGACGGCCCTCGCCGAGGTGAACTCGGCCGTCAACCAGATGGACCAGGCGACCCAGCAGAACGCGGCGATGGTGG
>DATGWU010000032.1:0-7001 GCA_035299345.1 Rhizobium sp. | reverse complement strand
CCGCCGGGAAGTCAACGAAGCCCGCACCCGCTATGAAGCAGCGCTGAAGGAAAGACGCTAGACATGATCCTCTACGGAACCAATCCGATCGCCTGGTCCAACGACGACGACCGCACGCTCGGCGCCCATATCAGCCTCGACCAGTGCCTGGACGAGACGGCGAAGATCGGCTTCGACGGTATCGAGAAAGGCCACAAGTTCCCGACCGATCCGGCGGGCCTCAAGGCGGTGCTTGAGCCGCGGGGGCTCCGCTTCGTCTCCGGCTGGCATTCGCTGAACCTGCTGACGAACTCGATCGAGGAGGAAAAGGCGGCGATGCAGCCGGCGCTCGACCTCCTGAAGGCCATGGGCTCCAAGGTCATCATTGTCTGCGAGACCTCGAACGCAATCCACGGCAACGACGCGGTTGCGGTCAACGACCGGCCGAAGCTCGGCAATGCCGACTGGAAGGCCTTCGGCGCCGGCGTCGAGGCGCTCGCGGAATACGCGGCAGGGCAGGGTATCACCCTCGTCTATCACCACCACATGGGGACGATCGTCGAGAGCGAGGAAGAGATCGACCGGCTGATGGAGAATACCGGCCCGCACGCCCATCTTCTCCTCGACACCGGTCACTGCCTCTTCGGCGGCGGCAACCCGGAACGGGTCGCCGAGAAGTACATGCACCGCGTCGGCCACATCCATGCGAAGAACGTTCGTCCGGTGATCGCGAAAGAGGTCCGTGACGAGAACCTCTCCTTCCTCGAAGGCGTCCGCCGCGGCGTCTTCACCGTGCCGGGCGATGCCGAAGGCGGCGTCGACTTCCCGCCGGTCTTGCGGATCGCGGCCGGGCATGGTTACGAGGGATGGCTGGTCATCGAAGCCGAGCAGGACCCCGATGTCCGCAATCCCTTCGAATACCAGAGCCTCGGACTGAAATCGTTGAAGGCCATGGCGAAGACCGCCGGCCTGGACAAGGAGACGGCGTGAAATTTCTCGACCCGCAGCATCCGTTCTTCCGGCCGCTCTGGCTGCGCATTCTGACGGTCGTCCTTCCGGCGATCTGGGCAGTCGTCGAATGGTCGAACGGAGCGACGGGCTGGGCGATCATCTTTCTGGCCGCGGCCGGCTACGCCGGCTGGCAGCTGTTCCTGTCGCCGGACGCAAAGGCCCCGTCGACTGACGAAAAGCCTGCCGAAAGCCGGGAAACCGACAAGGGAGACGAGGCATGAGCGATCTTCTGCGCAGGCCGCAAGGCACGAGCGGCAAGGTTCACGACATCACGCCGGAAAGCGCGGGCTGGGGCTATGTCGGCTTCGGGCTCTATCGCCTGAAGACCGGCGAAAAGGCAGCCGAGAAGACCGGCGAGACGGAGGTGATCCTCGTCCTTGTCGAGGGCAAGGCGGAGATTTCGGGCGGGGACAAGGATTTCGGCGAACTCGGCGATCGCATGAACGTCTTCGAACGCAAGCCACCGCATTGCGTCTACGTGCCGGCCGGCAGCGACTGGTCGGCGACGGCGACGACGGATTGCACGCTCGCCGTCTGCACCGCACCCGCCATGCCGGGCCGCGAGGCACAGGTGATCGGACCCGACGGGATTGCGCTCACAGAGCGCGGCAAGGGTGCCAACACCCGCTACATCTATCCGATCGCCATGGAAGATCGCGACGTCGCCGACAGCCTGCTGGTCACCGAGGTTTTCACGCCGTCGGGCAACTGGTCCTCCTATCCGCCGCACCGGCACGACGAGGACAACTATCCCGAGATGACCTATCTTGAGGAGACGTACTATCACCGCCTGAATCCGGCCCAGGGCTTCGGCTTCCAGCGCGTCTTCACCGAGGACGGTTCGCTCGACGAGACCATGGCGGTTTCCGACGGCGACGTCGTCCTAGTGCCGAAGGGTCACCATCCCTGCGGCTCGCCCTATGGCTACGAGATGTATTACCTGAACGTCATGGCCGGGCCGCTCCGCAAATGGCGGTTCAAGAACCATCCGGACCACGACTGGATCTTCAGGCGCGACAACCCGCAAGCCTGACCCGCATTCATTGAAATCCTGCTTCTGGGAGGAAGGCATGAGAGGTCTCGGGATCGGTCTCATCGGCACAGGTTACATGGGAAAATGCCACGCGCTCGCGTGGAACAACGTCGCGAGCGTCTTCGGCGACGTGGCCCGGCCGCGGCTGGTCGCGCTCGCGGAGGTGAACGCCGAGCTCGCGGCGAAGAAGGCGGCCGAATTCGGCTTCGAGACTGCGACCGGCAACTGGCGCGACCTGCTTGCCAACCCGGAAATCGACGTGATTTCGGTGACGACACCCAACGCCTTCCATCCGGAAATGGCGATCGCGGCCCTCGACGCCGGCAAGCACGTCTGGTGTGAAAAGCCGATGGCGCCCGCCTATGCCGACGCGGTCCGCATGCGCGACGCGGCGGTAAGGAGCGGCCGCACCGCCGTCATGGGCTACAACTACATCCAGAACCCGATGATCCTCCATATCCGGCGGCTGATCGACGAGGGTGCGATCGGCACCGTCAACCATGTCCGCGTCGAGATGGACGAAGATTTCATGGCCGATCCCTTCGTGCCCTTCTACTGGAAGAGCGAGGCGGCCTCCGGCTACGGCGCGCTCGACGATTTCGCCGTCCATCCGCTTTCGCTGCTCTTCACCCTCTTCGGCCATGTCGGGACGGTCGTCGCCGATCTCGTGAAACCTTATGCTGAGCGTCCCCTGAAAGAGGGCGGAAACCGGGCGGTGGAGAACCACGACGTCGCAAGTGTCCTGATGACGCTTGAGGGCGGCATCTCGGCGGTGCTGATGGCGAACCGCTCCGCCTGGGGCCGCAAGGGGCGCATCGCGCTTCAGATCTTCGGCTCGGCGGGTTCGATTCTCTTCGACCAGGAGCGGATGAACGAGTTCCAGATCTACCAGGCAAGCGGCCGGGCCGGGGAGCAAGGCTTCCGCACCGTGCTCGCCGCGCCCCAGCATCCGCCCTATGACCGCTTCATTCCCGCGCCGGGCCACGGCCTCGGCTTCAACGATTTGAAGGTGATCGAATGCCGCGAGCTGATCGCGGCGATCGGCGGAGACGAGGCCCATGTCATCGATTTCGAGGACGGGCTGAGGATCGAGCAATCCGTCCATGGCATGGCCCGTTCCTTCGCCGAACGGCGGTGGGTAACCGTCTGACGGCGGGGATCATCGTTCCCGGCCTTCGTTCCCGGACCGGGAATCAGGAAGATCGCGTCGGGGCGTATCGCGATGCCAGGAGCGCTGCGAGTTCGGCGCGGCTGTCGACGAGCGGGCGGACGTCCTGCTCGGCCTTTGCCATGGCCATGGCTCCGGAATAGGCGGCGATGACGAGCGTCGCGAGGCTGTCCGGATCTACTCCGGAAACCCGGCCCGCGTCGATGTCCTCCTGGAACTTCGCCGACAGCGCCTGACGCCAGGTGGCGAAGATCTCGCTCAACGCGTTGCGCATCTCCTCGTCGTGCCGGGAGACCTCGATGGTCATGTTGTTGAGCGGGCAGCCGCGAACGGAACCCTTGCGCGTTAGTTCGCCGATGATCTCTCCGAAGATCCGGTCGATGGCCGCCGGTGCGTCCGCACACGCCTGAAGCGGGGTGATCCAAGTCTCCCGAACAGTCTCACTGACACGGTTGCGGATGACTGCGAGCCCGAGGTCGCGCTTCGCCGGGAAATGGTGCGCCATGGCACCGCCCGAGACGGCGGCCTTGGCCCGGAGTTCCAGCATGCCCGTTGCCAGATAGCCCTGCGTGACAAAGGCGTCATAGGCGGCATCGACAATTCGGCGACGCACGCCGCCTGGATCATTTGTTCGTCTGTTTTCGGTCATTGGAGGCGCTCTTCGTTTCGATCAAGAATACCGCCTTGACAAAACAGGTCAATCGTCCTTTTCTAAAACAGGATGATCGACCTGTCAGGAGCTACCATGAATTCGCACGCCGTATTTGAACTCCGCCGCTACCGGCTCCGTCCCGAAGGCAGAGAGGCGTTGATCGGCCTCTTTGATCGCGAATTCGTGGAGCCGCAGGAGGTGCTGGGCATGCGCCTCGAAGGTGCGTTCCGTGATCTCGACGATCCGGATGCCTTCGTCTGGGTACGTTCGTTCGAGGATATGGAATCGCGAACGGAAGCGCTTGCTGCCTTCTATTCGAGCCCGGTCTGGAGAGAGCACGGGCCGGCAGCCAACGAGACGATGGTCAATTCGGATAACGTGCTGCTTCTGAGACCGGCAGGCAGTGTGCGGCCCTTCGCGCACAATCTGGAAAGGCAAGAGGAGCTGGAGCGACCGGAGGCGAGCGGTCTCATTGTCGTGAACACATGTTCGCTCGCACCGGGAACGGAGGACGAATTCGCGCGGTTCTTCGAGGAAGCCGCATTGCCGATCTTGCGGGACGCCGGCGCGCGCATCGATGCCGCATTTGTCACCGAGCGAAGCGTGAACGGCTTTCCGCGCCTCCCGGTTCGGGAGGGCGAGACTGTCTTCGTCTGGTTCGAGTGCCACAGGGATGCCGAAAGCGCGGCGAGATTCCAAGAGACATTGAGCCAGAACGTTCATTGGATCGGCGACGTCTTTCCGCCGATGGACGGCAAGTGCTGGCGGCGAATGGAGGTTGCGCGCCTTGCGCCGACGTCACGCTCGCTTTGCGCATGGTGACGATTGCGGGATGTTCTGAGCGTGAAAAAGGCGGCGCCGGGGCGCCGCCAGTCGGTCTCACGGGGAGGAGAGCGTCAGACCTTGCGCTTCTTCTGGCGATAGACGTCGGCGACGACGGCTGCGACGATGATCATGCCCTTGATGATCTCCTGGTAATAGGCGTCGACGCGCAGGAAGGTGAAGCCGGAGGTCATCACCCCGAGGATGATCGTGCCGATCACCGTGCCGGTGATGCGCCCCGCACCGCCCGAGAGCGAGGTGCCGCCGATGACGGCCGCCGCGATCGCATCGAGTTCGTACATCACACCCATGCCCGCCTGTGCCGTCTGGGCGCGAGCGGCCGTGACGACGCCGGCGAGGCCGGCCAGCATGCCGGCGATCGCGTAGACCTTGACCAGGTGCTTTTCGACGTCGATACCGGAGACGCGGGCGGCCTGCACGTTGGCGCCGATTGCATAGGTGAACTTGCCGTAACGGGTGTAGCGCAGCGCGATGTGGAAGATCAGCGCGACGACGAGGAAGACGATCACCGGCCAGACACCGGACCCGATGAAGTTGAACTGGTCGGTCAGGCCCGAAACCGGCTGGCCCTTGGTGTACCACTTCGATATCCCGCGCGCCGTCACCATCATGCCGAGCGTGGCGATGAAGGGCGGGATCTTGGTTCGTGCGATTAGCTGTCCGTTGACGAAGCCGGCGAGCAGGCCGATCAGGATGCCGGCGCCGATCGGAATGAAGAAGGGCAGGTCGGTGAGGCTCGGATAGAGCGCGCGCGACCAGGTCGAAGCCTGGGCGAGGCTCGCGGTGAACATGGCCGTCATGCCGACGACGGAACCCGAGGAAAGATCGATGCCGCCCGTGATGATCACCTGCGTCACGCCGACGGAGATGATGCCGATCACCGATACCTGCAGGATCATGATGGTCAGGCGCTGCGGGTTCATCAGGAAGCTCTGGCCGACGAACAGCCAGCCGAGCAGTTCGAAGACGAGCGCGATGCCGATCAGCACGAGGAAGATATTCGCCTCGGGCGGAATACGACGCGTGCGCGGCTGTCCCGTTTTCAGGTCGACATCGCCCTTGGTCGCGGTCTGTTGGTTCATTCTAACCTCCCTGTCGGTCCCGGACGGCGTCAGCGCGACGCCAGGTCCATGACCTTGATCTGTGTGGCTTCCGCCCGGTCGAGGAAGCCCGTGACGCGTCCCTCGTGCATCACCATGATGCGGTCGCTCATGCCGAGGACCTCCGGCATTTCCGATGATATCATGATGACCGCGACGCCCTTCCGGGTCATCTCGGTCACCAGGCGATGGATTTCGGCCTTGGCGCCGACGTCGATCCCGCGGGTCGGCTCATCGAGGATCAGAATGCGCGGATCCGTCAGCATCCAGCGGCCGATCAGCACCTTCTGCTGGTTGCCGCCCGAAAGGTTTTCGATGCGCTCGTCCATGCTCGGGGTCTTGACGCGGAGCTTTCGGCACATCTCCTCGCAATCGGCCGAAAGACTGCTCTGCTGGACGAAGCCGTTCCGGACATAGCGATCCTGGAGGACCGCGAGTTGCATGTTCTCGAGAACGTTGAGGATTAACAGGCAGCCGGTATCCTTGCGGTCTTCCGTCAGGAACGCCATGCGGTGGCGGATCGCTTCCGTCGGGCTGTCGATTGCGACGCGCTTGCCGTCGATCGAGACCTCACCGGACGAGGCGGGTGTCACGCCGAAGAGCGTCTCGGCGACATTCGACCTGCCCGACCCGACGAGGCCCGCGACGCCGAGGATCTCGCCGGCGCGCACGTCGAAGGAAACATCGTGGAACACGCCGTCGAGCGTCAGGTTCTTGACCGACAGCACGACCTCGCCGAGGGGAACGTCCTCCTTCGGGAACATCTGGGTGATCTCGCGGCCGACCATCATGCGGATGATATCGTCGCGGGTGACGTCGCTCGATGCGTGCGTGCCGATATACTTGCCGTCGCGGAAGACGGAGAATTCGTCGGCGATCTCGAAGAGCTCGTTCATCTTGTGGGTGATGTAGACGATGCCGATTCCTTGCGAGCGCAGGCCGCGGATGATCTGGAACAGGTGTTCGACCTCACGCTCGGTCAGCGCCGAGGTCGGTTCGTCCATGATGAGGACGTCGGATTCGTAGGAGACCGCCTTGGCGATCTCGACCATCTGGCGATTGGCGACCGAAAGCTCGCCGACCGGCGTCTCGGGATGGATCGATATGTTGAGGCGGTTGAACAGGGCCGCCGTGCGGCGGTGCATCTCGGTATGGTCGATGAAGCCGAAGCGGTTGAGCGGCTCGCGGCGGATCCAGATGTTCTCGGCAACCGTC
>DATGWU010000031.1:0-9456 GCA_035299345.1 Rhizobium sp. | reverse complement strand
GGTCGCCCCGACGGTCAATCGCTTGGTCGTTCTCCGCGAAATCGACCGTATGGCGAGCGACGTCGCAGCGATGACCGGGGACAATGCGGGGAGCCCGCAGAAGCTCGAGGCGCTGAAACGCTATCTCTACCAGGCGGGATCGTGGAACGGCGGGAAGCCGTTTCAATATGATCTTTCCGATCCGCTTGGGGAGAACCCCGCGAGCCGCAAGCTCGTCCGTTATCTGGAAACCAGACGCGGCAATTGCGTGACCATGCCAATCCTCTTCCTTCTGGTCGGAGAGCGCCTCGGGCTGAACCTGACGCTCGCCGAGGCGCCGTTGCATCTCTTCGTCAAATATACCGACGATGACGGTCGGAGCTGGAATCTCGAAGCGACGAGCGGCGCCGGCTTCACGCGTGACGCATGGTACCGGCAAAAACTGCCGATGACCGATGAAGCGGTGCGGAACGGGGTCTACCTGCGGGCGCTCTCGCGGGAAGAGACGGTCACGGCCATGGCCGCCTTCCTGGTCGAGCATTATCTCGACACGGGCGCTTACGAGAAAGCGGCGGCGGTGGCGGATGTTCTCCTGCAGCACTATCCGAACTCGGCCTATGTGCTCGCAAAAAAGGGTACAGCCTATTACCGCCTGCTGCAGCGTGAGGTCACCAGCAAATACATGCGGATGGAAGATATCCCGCCCGACCTGCGTGCCCGCGCCGACCACTGGTACCGTGAGAATATCGCCGCTTTCGACCGCGCCGAGGCGCTCGGCTGGCGGATCAGCGACGGCCAGACGCAATGACGAATGACGCGTTTTCAGCAAGCAATTTGAGGGAGTAATCTGAC
The DNA here is from genome assembly GCA_035299345.1 of Rhizobium sp. Classification (GTDB taxonomy): domain Bacteria; phylum Pseudomonadota; class Alphaproteobacteria; order Rhizobiales; family Rhizobiaceae; genus Allorhizobium. The sequence goes on along the minus strand of DATGWU010000031.1, from coordinate 8,625 downwards.
CGATGAGAGATTTCCGCCAAAGGCTCGCCGCCCGGTTCCTGAGCCTGCTGCTCATATGCAGCCTGACCGCCGTTTCGTTCGGCTCAGCGGCCAATGCCCGTTTCATTCAGCCGGACAACTGGGATCCGACCCTGCCCGGCGTGGGCACCAACCGGTACGCCTATTCGGACAACGATCCGGTGAATAAGAGTGACCCGAACGGGCACTGGTTCGGTGCTGATGACGTATTCACTGGACCATTCGATGAGATAGCCGTCGTCGGGATTCTGGCGATTGGTGCGGTATTCGGTTGTGATAGCTGCGGAAAAGCGCTCAATGCTATCGGTGATGCAGTCTCTCCTTCCGACGATAAGGGCGCATCCGGCGTCGGAAGTGACAGCGCTGAACACAACGATCGTGCGTTTTCAGCCGGCGGCGCGTCATCCAGTGGTCCTCCTGATCCAGATGACGAGAAGAAACAATCAGCACAGAGTCAAAAAGCACAGACCCAGGTAGAGTCGAAGACGCTCTACGAGACCAAAGGTATTAGCCCAGGTGAAAGGGGCTATTTCCGAATTGATGTGGAGAATCCCAACCCTGCGCAACGGCCTGGCCAAATTCACGTACAGATGGGAGGGCGCGGCTCCATGCACCATGTCTACGATTCGGCAAGCGGCTCGTTTAAGGGGCTATCGGCGAGGCAAAATAGTGAACTGTTATCAAGGCCTGAGGTGCAGAGGGCAATCGTCAAGGGTCTTAATTATCTAGGGAAGTGATGACGATGAAGACTGTGACCATACAGCATGTTCTGAACGAAACGGCCCGCCATAGGATGGCTGGCAAGACCTTTAACGAGCTAATGTGCGATCCGTCCGAGAATCTGAAGCAATGGCTGAGCGAAATATCATTAAGAGACGGATACTTCACATCGTGGGGGAGGGACAGTGAGAACGTTATAAATGCAGCGCGGGAGTATATTGCGGATGCATTCTCAATGGAAATGCACGTAAACAAAATTCATTTGCAAGATGACTATAAAGACGGGTTAGATGTTGTTCGCTATATAGGAATTTATTTCTACATCTGTAATTTTATTCAGTATTACGTAATGTCAAATGAAGCACCATCTAGTGTAATTTTGTGGTATTCAACGGATGCGTATAACGAAGACGAAGAATTTCCAAGCCATACCGTCAGTTTTGCGATGGAGAGGGCGAGACATAATAGGTATCCACTTGATAGCGATAATTATAGAAACGTGTTCCACATTGGCACGAGAATAAGCTCGATGTGAAATCCGTGTTCAGAGACGGCATTCGCCCGACAGTGCCGTGTTTTGAATCGATTTCAGGCACGCGGCTTTCGGGTCCTATTTGGGGCTACCGATGAGGGTGGAAAGGGCATTCTCCCGCCCAAGTCGCCATAAATATGAGAATACGGGAGCTTGACAGTACCGGCTCCCCAGACGAAGCCCCGATAATAGATCAGCGGTTGTTGTGGCTTTTTGTTGCAACATTTTTGTTGAAATCTCCCGCGCTATAGGCACTCTATGGATTCGGCGCTATGCATGCTGAATGACCTCAAGGACCGCTTCGCATCCGATGAAGACCAGCCTCGATCATCTTCCGCATCGAAAGCAGCGCGAGCTCGCGCGCATTGTCGAGGTGCTGCACGAAGAGTTCGAAGACGCCTTGAAGGAGGGAACGGCGGAGTTCAAGAAACGCGGCCGCATCCTGAAGATCATCCTCTTCGGATCCTACGCCCGCGGAACCTGGGTCGACGAACCGCACACGAAGAAGGGCTACAAGTCCGACTATGATCTGCTGATCATCGTCAACAACAAGAAGCTTACGGATTTCGCCACCTACTGGCACAAGGCGCAGGACCGGCTGATGCATCTGCCGGAGATCCAGACGCCCGTCAGCCTGATCATCCATTCAAGGCGCGAGGTGAACACAGCGCTCTACGAAGGGCAGTATTTCTTCGTCGACATCCGTCGTGACGGCATTGCGCTCTACGAACTCGACGACGAACCGCTCGCCGAGCCGAAGCAACGAACAGCGGCAGACGCCCTGCGGATTGCGAACGACTATTTCGAAGAGCGCCTGCCGCATGCGAAAGTCTTCCTTAAGACCGCCCGCTTCTGCGTCCGAGAAGACGACCTTAAGGAGGCGGCTTTCCTACTGCACCAGTCGCTCGAGCAGGCCTATTCAGCGCTCCTGCTTGTTCTGACGAGCTATAGTCCCGCCTCCCACAATCTGAAGCACCTGCGCGGCCTCGCCGAGGGCCGTGATCAGCGGCTCGCCGACGTCTGGCCGGCCGATCAGCATCAATACGTCGCCTGGTTCAACATTCTGAACGAGGCCTACGTCAAATCCCGCTACTCGAAGCACTACGAGATCAGCGAGGAAGCGCTCGTCTGGCTCCTCGAACGCGCCCAAAACCTGATCTCGGAGATCGAGGCAATCTGCGCCGAACATCTTGTGAAGCTACGGCATTCGGAGACCGGATAGGTGCGCTGAGCGTCTGAAGGCCGCCGGTATTTCGTTTTTCCGCCTATTTCGGGGAAATTGCCATAACACAGATATGGGCGACGCCGAGCATTCCTTCGACCTGGATCATGGAAATGCCCAAGCGAGCATCGGCCAGTCGAGAGAAAGCTCCCATGCGCCCTGAAGAGCGAGCAGGACAATCGCAGCCTTCGCGGCAAGTCTGCTGACGCGCGTCGCCCGTCTTGCGTTAGGTCCGACTTTCTTGGAGCCAGCGGCGGCCGATCTATCTCCTAGGTTGGTGGTAGCGCGTTCCGCACGACGAGCCGCGCGTTTGGCCTCAATCTTCCGTTGGCGGATTTCGGCATAAGAAAGGCCATCGTTAACCTGGCCGTTCATTCCGATGCGAATGTCCTCGTCGAGCGCCTTCCGGAATACCGCATTCAGCTCGTCATGTGGAATGCCAGGATCGCAGTAAAAGTGCTCGAACATCGCCATGTTGAAATTCAGGACATGGGGATAGACGTGCCGACGATCAACACTCCACTGGTTGTTGAAAAGCCTCTTCACCGCTTCGTAGCTCGGCATGTAGTGAAGTCGGTCGTCGTCGGCATTCTCCCTCAGGAATTCGTCGAGAGCGCTACGAATGACGGCTTTCGAAACAGCGTCGGCTGTCAAGCAGGAAACCGGACGGAACGTCGCGTTAAGCGGGATTGGCGAGACCGAGAAGAGGATGTCGGCTTGCGGGTGAAACCGTCGAATGAGAGTACGAATTTCCCGAAGGTTGATCAGCGTCTCACTATGCGTTGCCACACGAGATTTGTGTCGGGCGGCATCGTAGCGATCCTTGGGAACTGCCCGCCAGAACACCTCTCCGGTCACCTCGTCATACCAAATCTCTGAAAGTCCCAAAGTGATAATGAAGAGGTCGGCTTCGTCGAAAAGTGCGCGAGTCTCCCGCCGAACCGTTTCATCATAGCCGAATTCCTCGGCCTTGTAGCCGTGCCAAAGGTCACTCTGCGGCGCCTTGTTCAGCCACGCCCACTCAAATTGCTGGAGTATGGCAGAAGTGTTGACGATCCCATCGCCCATGCTGGTGATGTAAGCCGTGTTCTCCTTCTTCGTGAGGACGTTGTAGCCTCGCGCGTGCAAGTAGTTACTGATGTTCTTGGCGAAGCATGAACCGAAGGCGACGATCGGCGTCGCCTTCGTAATGAACCTCTCACGGGGCGCCCAGCCTTTCATCACGTAGCGGTCTATGAATTCGGGCTGCGAGAAGGACGTGTTGGACGGATGAAAATTCGTGCTGTCGCCGCGGAAGAATGTTGCGGAGGCACGGCGGACCTCGCCGTCTTGAGTGTATGCATACGTGTTCATGTATACGCCCCAAGGTTGTTTTTGTAATGCTACATTAGCAAGACGTTATGTCAACAGGGGTTATCTAGGAACGCGCTGCTTGCTTTGGAGCCATCTGCCTTCCCCAGAGGCGCGGGCCGTTGGGGGGAGGCATTTCAGCGTAAGGCTCGGGCGCTACGCGGAGGATTTGTCGCCGGGCAGGCATCCGGTCGCGACGGTTTCGCGGCAGGTTGGTCCGGCGCAAACAGCCAGTGGTCAGAGTTGATTTTCCAGATCATACCGGCCGAATGAGATGATCGTCCACGGACCGTCGGTGGAGATGCTCGCGCGGTGCCGCAATGAGCGCGCTGCGCCAGGATGTGAGCGCCCGATCTAGTCGACACCTGTCACACCGGGAAACACCAAAGATCGTCTCCTTCAGGACAGCATTACGTTCCTCATTCCGCGCGATGGTTCCGCAGGGCACGTTCTAGCGCCAGACCTATCAGCAGGACGGCGCAGGTCCAGCCATATAGGTAGTTCATCGAGAGCAGATGGGTTGGGTATGTTGGGTAGAAACCAACCCGAAACAGCGCGACGAAATGCATGATTGGGTTATAAGAGATGACCTCCTTAATCTGAGGCATCATGTATTCTGGGATGAAAAAGACGGCGCTGAAGAATATCTGCACCCTGGAAATCATCCCCCAGGCGAACTTCCAAAGGGGGAACAAATAGATAAAAAATGAGTTTATGAGGCCGATGCCGAACGAAAACAGGGATATCAGAATCATAAACTGGATAACTGCCGAAATATCGTACGGTATTGCAAAGCGAGACATCTCAAATGCGTAAATCATCGCGAAAAAAAACATGAACATAAGCGAGAACGATAGGAATTCTACGAAAGTCCTCGCAATGGAGTAATCGATCGCCTCGACATACGGTACCGCTGTCACCGATTTCGAGGCCTCGATCGCGGTCGCTGCGCGGATGCTCATGGTGCGGAAGAACAGCACCGGGAAAATGCCGGTCGTGATGAACAGGAGAAGACTGTCTCCGATCAGCAATTGCCGGTGCATAAACGTAAAAATCACCCAGTGCGCAACAATGAACACCAATGCTTCCAGCAGGTCGAACAGCTGCATGAAGGCATGCTTGCTGTTGCGCAAGCGCACCTCCCGGATCGTCAGCGCCGTGATGACCCGGGCCTGACGGGATAGACCTATGGTGATGGTGTCGAGCACCATATTCATTTAGACATGGTCCCGGATGCTGTAATAGACGAGCGTCAGGACAACCCAGATGCCGCAGGCCGACAGGAAGACGAGGAAGGTGTCGAACAGCACGCGAGGGTAAGCGGCTATCTCTGGCATTCCCGGCTGCACGTAGGTTGCGAGGTAAATCTGGTTGTTGTTTGCCTGGGCGCGTGCCGCCTCGTAGTTTGACAGAGCGGACTCGTAGAGCTTGGAGGCAATTTCCAGATCAGTCTGGATCTGGTCATATCGGCTGATGACCTGCGCATCGGTGCTTCGCGCTGTTTTCGTTCCCGCACCCGTCTCGGTGCTTCCGACCTGGGCCTGCAGGCTTGCAATTTGCTCTTCCGTCGCGGCAATCTCGTTCTTCAGGACCGTCAGCTTCGGCGATTTCGGATCCATATACTGCGCAAGAGTGCTGTATTCCGATCGCAGGGTCGCAAGTTCTCCACGCAGCTTGATGTTCAGCTGAAGCTTGCCATCGGCTTCCTTGCGGGCGTCCACGGTTTGTTGCTCGGAACGAAGCGAGGCGTCTTCGAGACGGACCTTTTTCAGGCGCTCTTCGGCGCGCTGCAGTTCCGCATGAGCGAACTCCATCTGGCTTTTCCGCGCGGCGTCGGAGATATTGTTCACGAGATTTTCGCAAAGGATTTTGAGGGCAGACGCGATTCTCTGCGCATCCTGCGGGCTGAAGGCGGACACTTCAACGACGTTGATGCCCGTCGTAATGTCATAGCTCGTATCGATACGAGAACTCCAGTAGCGCACCAGCCTTTCAATAGACGCATCGGAACTCAGGCGGGAAAGGAAATCTACGCTGCTCGATGAATAGAGGTTCCCGAGGTCGACCGCCTTGTCCAGCGCAGCGACTGCGTCCCGGCTGCCCACATAATCGGAAACGATGTAGCTGTTCGACATCGCAAGCATCGCGTCAATAGCGACCGTTGAGCCCGTCGAAGCTGGACCGGAATTCGCGCGAACTGAGAATCGGAACTCGGAAACATACTGCGGCGAGGCGATGAAGGCGTAGTAGAGGCCACCGAGGACTGTGGGCAGAACAACCGCCAGAAAGAAGAAGAACCATTTTCCCGATTGCTGCAGGCGCGTCTTCGCCGCTGCGGCCGTGACCTTGTAGGTTACCACCGTCTTTCGCGACGGAGGAACCTCCACCGGGCGAACAGGCAAACTCGGCGCGGTCTGCTCACGTTGAGCCTTCAACGCGCCTTTCGGCCGGACTTCATCAAGTCGAAATACCAGTGAAGCTTCTCTTTTCATGTCCGGCCCGTTGCTTCTCTCGTTCCCGCAGACAAAAGTGCTATCGCGTGCAAATTGCACACGTACCGCCTACAAATAGCATTCAAATGGCGCGCGCAGAAGCCATAAACGTTCCGAGCACAATTCGCCTGACTTTGCCTCAAGAACCGCTCAGAAATGTGGCTAGTTCTGCAACGCGTTGACGTTCGACATAACAGACACGCCCTGAACGATCGGGGTCGCCGTTGAACTGACGAGCGTCGAGAACTTCCTGACTTCGGCGAGCGACGCGTTTGCTATGTAGACCAGGTCCTGATTGTGCACCTTGAAGCTCTTCAGGACGAAGAAGCCGCTCGGGTCCTTCAGGTCAACCTGGTAGATGACATTGACCGTGCCGTCTGCATGCATGGGTCGGGCACCCGGGACCATTCGTCTCACGAGATCGATGGGCTCGCGTCGATAAACGAAAACCCCTTTGGCGTTTGCGCGTTCGTCGTTGAGGCCGCCCACTTTCGCCAGCGCCTGATTGAGATAGAGCTGCGATTCGTCGAACTGAACCGACGAATTCGCCATTGCTGCCCCGAAGACCGTGAAGCTGCGCGGTTGGCGAATGAGCGTGATCACGTCGTCGGACTGCACGTAGATGTTCTCGCGCGGATCGGAGATCAGTTGCTCCATCGGCAGTGTTTCGGTCCGCGATCCACGTGTGATCTGGACCGCAAGCTGGTGAGATTCGACGCGGGGCCCACCGGCCGATGCAATGACGTCGAGCAGACGGTCTCCGCCCGGCGTGAGCGGAATGCGTCCGCTGCTGGCGACTTCGCCGGTCACCGTTACGGTGTTGGAATTGTTCCTGACGACGTTCACAAGGACTTGCGGCTCGACCGCCATCCCCGCGAGTGCCTTTTCAATCTGCGCCTTCACTTCCTGTGGCGTCCGCCCAGCCGCGCTGATGATGCCGGCATAAGGTACGACGATCGTGCCGTTTTCAGAAACGGGCTGCTCCGGAATCTGTGTTCCGCCCTGGCGGCTCACGCCTGAGGAGAAGAGACCGTTGTCTGAGGCTTCCCAGATCGAGACGGTCACCGTGTCGCCGACACCGATGCGCGACGAACTTTGCTTTCGGGCTGCTCCAAAGGCCACCGAAAGCGGCCGTTCCATTCCAGTCGAAACCAGATCGGCAATCGGCTGCGTCACCTCGATCAGTACATAGGGAACCTCGGCGGTCTTCGCGCTGGAGCGGATGCTGTCGACGCTCGGGCCGGAGCTGGGAATTCCCGTACAAGATGTCGTCGCTAGGGACAGGGCTGCAACTGAGGCAAGCAATATTGTCTTAAGAGGGTGCATCCACTATCCACTTTCAGTCATGCCTGCCGGGCGCCGCACGATTGCGTTGGCATCAGTAGCCTACTGGAGGTTCCCGTTCAACAGGCAATGCCGAGCAAACCTGTTCACCATTCACATTTTAGCATTAGTTCTTACCAGTTAAGAATTTCTGCTAAAGCGGAATCTGTTCGAGTAGGCCGGCGGGAGAACGCCACTGCTCGTCTGCAAAACGGACCTTGGGCTTGAGCGGGAAGGCGTTGAACAATCGTTCCCCGGTATAGGTGAGTGCCTGCCAGTTCTCGTCGATGAAGCGCATGGCGGTAGGCCAATCGGTGTTTAGACTTAAGGGCTGCGGGAAGCTCAAGACGTAGTCGCGATCGACGCCGCTATAAAAGTCCTTCATCCGATGATCGATCGGGTTTCCTCCATCGATCTGGAAGGGTCCCGGTGCCTCGTTATATGTAGGAAACCAAGCACACGGTATTCCGTAGGTTTCGGCAATTACCAGGCCGTGCAGGCTCGTAGACAGAATGCGCCGACAGGAAACGATCTCATCAACTTTCCGCTGCAGACCTTCAATCGTCGCGGGGGTATAAGTGTTGATGATCTTGATAGAGGAGACAAGTTCGTCTGGTACTCTGTAGCGCTCGAGCGTGGCCTTCACGACAGACTCGGCTGTCGGCGTTTCCAGTTCCGAGATGTGAACGATGACGCCGAGCTCGTGCGTCTTGCTTGTGGGACCGGGGAAGATCTTGGGTAGAAACCAGACCGGATCGCCGTAATTTTCGGGAACGACGAGGCCCTTCTTCCGCAAGGCATCGGCTGTCCGCTTACCGCGCACCGCGTGCACCACAAATTGCGTGTCGTCGGGGATGCTGTAACCGATCAGGTTCCCCGTCCGATCCCGTGCCATGTCAAAACCGGTTCCCCAGAGATGAACCCTGCCGGAATGGAGTGCATGTCCGATCGTGCCAACGGCGGCAAGC
>DATGWU010000030.1:0-5974 GCA_035299345.1 Rhizobium sp. | reverse complement strand
GGCAGGCGCGGCGAGGAACTGATCTATCGGATGGAGCTAAAGAAGGTCCGCGAGTTCGGCTACGACGAACCGGAGCGCTACGTAATCTGGACCTCTTGCGACGAACCCGGTGCCGACCATGATATCCGTTCGATCGACGCGGAAGGGCGTCCCCGATGGCTTGAGGTCAAGGCCACCACTGGGACAGATGGCCGATTTGATTGGTCGCGCAAGGAATTCGAGAAGGCGTTCCGGGAGCGCGATCGTTACGAGTTGTGGCGGGTCTACCGCGTCGCCGATCAAGCGCCGATCGCGAAGTGCTTTCCTAATCCTGCAAGGATGCTAGGGGCGCGACAAATACTGCTTGAGCTCGGTTCACTGCGCGCCAAGATTGAGGATATCGACTGAGCGTCAGCATAGTCGGGTTCACATCCCGCGCGTAAGAGGCGCAACGCCGGCGCACTGGCGCGAGAATCAGCGATGCATGCCGAAGCACCTGCTGCTACAGCAGCAGCGGCGCGACCAAGCGGGCCGGCCTTCACTACTCGAAAAGGGCGATCCTGCCGGCCTGAAGGCATTGATCAACCGCGCGCTACTTCGCGTTCCGCTGTCAGGTGATGATTGTAGCCGGGCATCGGGCATTGCGGATCTCACTCCGCAATTTCTAGACGTGCTGGGCACCACCGAGCTACGGCTGTTTTCAGGAAGTAGGCAATCGCGGTTGAGTAGCCGAAATGAGGGCGCAAAGCTGCCCAACGCCGCATCGCTATCGGTTGGGGCATTTGTTCCATATTCTGGGGTTTCCGGCACTAGGTAGCAACTGCCACCACATAAGATCCGCCATCGACGGACACCTCCGCCTTCCCAGCGTCTACCATCTGGAAGACACACGACATCTCGCCATCGGTATGACCGGCGAACTTCGAACAGGATAGTTAGAATTCGATCAAATCCATTTCCGGGACAGAAGGGCCAGCCTGCTACACAACCATACAACAAGGAGCTGGCGATGGCTGTGAAGTCAGATGACGAACGGAGCGAAGACGCGGGGGTGCTGATGAGACGCATCCTTGCGAGCCGCAAGTCCATCGCCAAAGCCCAGTTCGACATGATCTCGAACGTCGGTCGAATGCGCACGTCCATGAGCGATGATGATCTTCGCAGTTTCCTGGTCGTCGAATGCGGTATCGCACGCAACGATCTGCCATCGATTTTCGCCTTCGATGAGGTTCTCGGATCTTTCGAACCCTTGCTGCGCAAGCGCTCCGTACCGTTCCAGGTAGTGAAGGCGCTGATCGCGACGGATGCCGACACAAGACGAGTTGCGCTTGAAGCGCTTGCATCAGGAACTAACGTTGATGTTTCGACCATCGCGACGCTGCGTCGTCTGGCCCTCCGAAGCAAGATCGGGGAGCGTGCTTATTCCGAGCGCTGTCGCCAACGCGCGATGACCACTGCGGCCTCGGCCCAGACATCTGCGCGGGTCCATAGGCTCTCCGAGAATGTGGCCGCCCTCCTTCGCGACATAGATGACTTCGTCTACCGCTTTGTTGGAGAGCCGCGGCCATACGAGGACACCGTTGACCGATCCGACAAGTGCCGATCAGCGGCAAAGGGTGTGAAATCGAAAGCTGCGGCCGTTCTTAGCGAATTCAGATCGGTTTATGGAGAAGTCAGGCTGCCGAAAGGTGGTGTCACTGGATTCAGCACGGGGTCTCATCGGCACAAACTCGCCGCCGCCCAGGAATCCTTGAAACGCTTCGCCGAGGGAAGATTCGCTTGGTATAGCGGCTTCAGCGGCTTCGGCTTCGAACCGGGCTATCTTTGGCAAACGGAACTTCAGGACGCGCTCGAATATCTGCTCCCCTGTGATCTGGACCCTGAACCGATATCCGATGAAAACGATGCCGCCGCCAAACCATTAAGATTCGTGGAGATTTGTGCCGGTGCTGGCGGCCAGGCAATCGGCCTGCTCGGCGCGGGTTTCAAGCCCGCCGCTCTCTACGACATGGATCTGAACGCGACCCGTACGCTTAAGCAGAATTGGAACTGGTTCGTCCGGCGAAAGCGTCTGGAGAAGGTCACCGAGATTGAACTACGCCAGTATCACGGCATCGACCTACTGGCTGGCGGCGTAGAGTGCAGAGCATTCTCGCGAGCAGGAAAGCAACGCGGCCAGGACGACAAGCGGAACCTGTTCGATGAGGCCGTCAGATACGTCGACATCATCAGACCCCGGGCGTTCTTCTTCGAGAACGTCGAAGGCTTCGAGGACAAGAAGTTCATCCAATACCGCGCGAGCGTGTTCAGGCGCTTGGAGGCGCTGGACTATCGCATCGGCCTGCACAAATTGAACGCACACGATTTCGGACTTGCCCAGTCGCGCGAGCGGGTCGTGCTGGTCGGCATTCGCAACGACGAGCCCGGTCTGTTCTTCTCACCGCAAGGCACCGGGCGGACAAACATGCGGGAAGCGCTTGCCGAGGTGATGTTCCCGCACCGTGGCCTGGGCGATGCCGAATATGATCGATGGGCGGAAAATTGGCTCAGCCGATATGGCGGAGAGACCTCCTATACAGTGGTATCGAGCCTCTACAAGAACGAAGGCGACATCCGGCAGCGATGGAAAGACGACCTCGGCTTCGCCATCGACCCAGTGCATATCGGCGACGGGCCGGCCCCTCTCGGAGCTATCAAGGACCTGAAGAGCTTGCCCTATCTGACGGTCGACGTAGCTCGGGTGCTCCAGGGCTTCCCGCGGGCGTGGCAATTCGCCGGTAAGGCAGACCGCCAGTTCTACCAAATCGGAAACGCATTCCCTCCGCAAATGTCGAAGGCGATCGGCATCGCCATTGCGAGTGCGCTGTCGGCCCGCCTCCCGAATTCGATCGATGCGCCACCTCTCGTCCCCTTCGACGAATCCTTGATTGGAATGAAACCAACTAAGGTACCCAGGCTCATTCTGAATGCGATGACGATGGAGGACGTCAACGATCTGAAGGAGCGCTACGGCAGGCAATTCCGCGACTACAAAAAGCTCAAGGCTCAGGTCCTGAAGAGTCGGCGAGCCCGAAAGCGCGAAATGCGTGAGTATCTCGAGTTCCACCGCGGCAAGCCTGAGCAGATCGTTGAGACTATCGGAACTTCAGATCCGCCCGGCTCGTGAAGTGTTCTCCGATCGCCTCCTGGATATGCCGGGCCTCGGGCCGGTCCATCCGTTCGACCAGCTTTCCATCTACGAAGAGCTGCCCCAAAACCCCCTTCTCGCTCCAGACGAAGCTGACCTCATGTCCGGCCGCGTCCTCGACAGTCAGCGTCTGAATCTTGCGGTCGGCGGAGACGGAGAAGGCGATCTCAGAGCTATCCGGCCCGCATAGATCGCTGAGCTCCGCATATGCCACCGCCGTTTCCGGCGACACTTGCTTATCGACGGTTCCTCGCGGGATGAGAATGCACTCCTTCAGATAAAGCCCGATCCCATTGACGAACTCGGCCATGTCGTCCCCTTCCAGGTATTGGAGCTGCTCGCTCTGCCTTGGAATGAATCCAACCCAGCCGGTATCGCCGAACCGCACCCCCGAATGGATGTCGGCAGTCAACTCGACGTCTTCCCACTCGGCCCTGTCCTTCCCGGTCTCCGACTTGCCCGGCACGTAGAGTTCGACTGGCAGCCTCCAGTCGCCCGAACCCTTGCTCCTGAAGACAAGGTTCAGACTTCCATCGTTGCGCTCGCCCCGCATGACCAGACCTCTCTCTTTCAGAATATGGCCGTACCGTTCCTTCGCCTCGATCATGATCTGCGTGTAGTAGCCCATGGAATCGTTCTCCGTCTCCGATACGCAGAGGATTCAAAGCGGGCACGCAAGACACAAAGCTGGCGCGACAGGATTCGCGCTTCAAAAGCGGTCAAATTGTTGACATAAGAACTTAACAAGAACATGTAAAATGCTGAAATTTCATGGTATTTTTTATATGGACTCCAGGCGCAACGTGTGCATTACTGTCAGCGCTCTTAGTCGCCGGAGGCCGCGATGATGAAGATATCGATAGCCGAGACAGGTCAGGCCTAAAGCCAACGCAGGAAGGCGAACGAGCTCCTTCCGACGCCGAAGACCCGTGCTCCGGCCAGAGCGAACCCAGAAAAAACTTTCATTATTTTAGAGCCTACAGCTTCTAGCTGGCGGACAAGTTTCTGATCGTCATTTAGGACCAGTCTTATAGCTGGTGATCCTGACGGAGTTTCCACGATGATGTATGTAGCAAACGAAGCCATCCTCTTCCGCTTCCCGGCCGCGATCACCGCCGCCATAGCCTGATCCTTCACTGACATTTCCCTCTGATTTCGCCCGGCACGCGCTGCCAGGAATGCACCCTCGTGTCCTGAAGAAAGTCTCTCTGATGAAGATGTCGACCAGCTCCGCACGCGCTCCACCCTGACCTGATACCCACCGCGCGTGCGGCCCCCGAAGTTCCAGAAATGCCGCAACCCCGACCGCTCCGGGGATCGACGGCGCACGTCTGCATGTCACCAAAAAGGATACCGACATGAACCCTGCATCCAGCACCTCCAGCCAGCCCCGCCCCATGGCCTTCACGAAAGGTGAGATCGAAATCCATCGCGAGTTTGCACGCAAATGCATCCGTGCGAAGCAGTTTGAAGACCTTTCGTCGCGATACACGGCGATGAAAACGGAATGCCATCGTCGCGGGCTGCGTGCGTGCAACTTTCAGGAGTTCCGGAACGCGATCCGCCTCAGCCGCCTTGGAGCTCTCCGACGCCGGAATCTGGTGAAAGCCTCTGCGCCGGCGCTGGAATACTATTTCGGCACTCCCACCGAAAGTGCGCTTATCCATGAGCACGACAGTCTTTTGAAACTCTGGCGGCGGCGCTGATCGGAGGACTGAACAGAATGACCATCAAAACCATCTCGCTACGCACCCGGAAGCCGGATGTCGTTGACAAGCGCTTGCTCCAGTCGCTTCCCCCAGGGTTGGAGGAGATCACTTTCGATCTTCCGCGCCTTCTCAAAACGGCGGGAGTGTGGGAGGCGCTCCCGAAGAGACAGCGCCGTCACCTGAGGCGGCTGGCACCACGCCTCGTCACCGTCGTGGGCGGCAAGCCCAACCTGCCCGACGCTATCCGATCAGCGGGAACCGATGCTGCAGCCGCCGGGAACGGCAGTCGGCCGACGCAATCCGCGATCCACTCCACGATGAGGAAATCACATGTTTCATGAAGAAATGACAGCCTACTTCACGACTCTGGCCGACTTCCATCCTGCCGTGCTCCGCTGGTCAGGCCATGTTCTGCAGGACCAGCCGATGCTCGCGACGACCTTCGCGGCTACGTTGAATGTAATCATTCAGCAGACCCAGTTGCTGGGAATCGACGATGAAACGGCGCACGAGCTTCTCATTTGCCTGATCGAACATGAAGCAGGACCGGCCCTGCGCCGGCTGGGGATCAGCTTGCCCATCCCTTCGCGCGACCTGTTCTCAACCCTGGCGCATTCGTTTCGTGAAGACCACGAAATCGCAAAAGTCATGCTTCGAGAGCCATTGATGGTGGAGAAGGGTCCCGTCGGCATCATGCGCAGGTCGCTGTGGGCCGAAGGTTTGAGGGAACCGGAGGTGTCGCAGAGACTCGCCGAACTCCAGCAGCACTGCTCACAGATACACTGATCCTGTTGCACCAGGCTGCCTGCCAAGGCAGCGGTACCCAGCCGTGCGGCGCGTCGCGCGAAGCGGTTAAGCCATGTCATCCCAACAACAGTTCCTCCAACCCTGGCGACTGCCGCCGGGGGCAGAGAGTCACGTCCAAAGGAATTCGAAATGACGCGCATTCGCCAGGTCATCCGATACATGAAGGAACTGGAATCCGGTTTCGACCGAACTCTCATCCCCCTGCCCACCGAAACCGTCTTCCTGAAAGCAAGCGAACCCCTCTCCGGCCGTTACGTGCCGTTCGAATCCGATCCGCACGACGAAGAGGATT
>DATGWU010000029.1:0-5650 GCA_035299345.1 Rhizobium sp. | reverse complement strand
GCCCGCGGCTTGCATCCGGGCGCCGAAGTTCCAGAAGTTCAGGGCGCCCTGCAGCTCGCCACCGAGCGCCGCCTTGTAGATCAATGGCGGGGCGCCGAAGACCTGCTCGGTCGAGTCAGCAAGATCGAAATGCTCCACTTTCTGCGCATATGCGCGCAGGATTAGCCAGCTCTTGTCGATCGGGCTGCCGGCGACGCCGATCTTCTGCCCTTTCAAGTCGGCAAGGGTCTTGGCCTGACTGCCGGCTGGCACCATCAGCCCGCCAACAGCACGCGAATAAGGAATGAAGACGAAATCGCGGCCGCCGGCCCGCTCGCGCGCCACCCAGAGCCAGTCGGAAACGATCATGTCGACCTCGCCCGCGACGAGCGCGATCTGGGCGGCGGGCGCGCCGGCGATGTCGGTCACGACCATCGAGAAACCATTCGCCTTGTCGAAGCCATAGTGGCGAATGGTGTCGGCCTCCCAGTTCACGGTGCCTGAAAGTTGAAGCGCCGCCCTGACGGCCGGCGTTTCCGCGAGGACCGGCATGCTGGAAAGAAGTGCGGCGACGGCAGCGCCGACGAGTGATTTCAGGAATGTCATGGCTCTCCTCCCCTTGAACAGGCAAATGGTATCCCCCGCTCATATGGCTCGATATACGACCTATTGGGGGGCCTTTTGGTGCCAGGGCCTCCGACATTACGACCAAGGTCCAATTCATCGTGCCGGTGAGTAGGCAGATGATCGGTCCTGTGGAGCCCGCATCCTTTGTGGGCATGGAGGGAGGATGTCATGAGGAGTCTCGTTCTGGCCGCGATTGCGGCCATCGCCTGCGCAACTGCCGCGCAAGCCGGTGTGACCGAAGAGGATCTTGCAAAGGACGCCGAAACCGTCGGCGACGTCTTGACCAACGGCATGGGCCGCGGCCTGCAGCGTTTTTCGCCGATGGAGACGCTCAACACCAAGAACGTCAAGAATCTCGTGCCGGCCTGGGCGTTCTCGCTCGGCGGCGAAAAGCAGCGCGGTCAGGAAAGCCAGCCGATCATCTACGACGGCATCATGTATATCACCGGCTCCTATAGCCGCCTCTATGCCATCGACATCAAGACCGGCAAGGAGATCTGGCAATATGATGCGCGTCTTCCGGAAGGCATCTTGCCCTGTTGCGACGTGGTCAACCGCGGTGCGGCGATCTTCGGCGACAACATCTATTTCGGCACCCTCGATGCCCGTCTTGTGGCATTGAACCGCAAGACCGGCGATGTCGTCTGGAACAAGAAGATCGCGAACTACAAGGAAGGTTACAGCTATACCGCAGCACCCCTGATCGTGAACGGCCTCGTCGTCACGGGCAATTCCGGCGGCGAATTCGGCGTCGTCGGCGAAGTGCAGGCGCGCGATGCGCAGACCGGAGAACTTGTCTGGACCCGGCCGGTAATCGAAGGCCACATGGGCACCTACAAGGGCAAGGAAAGCACCATGACCGGGACGCTTAATGCGACCTGGCCCGGCGACATGTGGAAGACTGGCGGCGGGGCGACTTGGCTCGGCGGTTCCTATGACGAAGATACGAAGACGCTCGTCTTCGGCGCCGGCAACCCCGCCCCCTGGAACAGCCATCTGCGCAACGCCGGCAAGCCGGTAGAGGGCAACAAGGGCGACAACCTTTATGCCGCCTCGAGACTCGGCATCGATCCCGAGAACGGCGAGATCAAATGGCACTTCCAGACCACGCCCCGCGAGGGCTGGGACTTCGACGGCGTCAACGAGGTTGTGCCTTTCGTCGACAAGGACGGAAACAAGCGCTTTGCGACGGCCGACCGGAATGGCTTCTTCTATGTGCTGAACCGCGAGGACGGGAAGTTCGTTTCCGCCCATCCCTTCGTGAAGAACATCAGCTGGGCGAAGGGCATCGACGAGACGGGACGTCCGATCTACAACGAGGACAACCGGCCAGGCGACGCAGCGGCAGCGGCCGATGGCTCCAAGGGCCAGCAGGTCTTTGCCGTTCCATCATTCCTCGGCGGCAAGAACTGGATGCCGATGGCCCACAGCCCGAAGACCGGCCTGTTCTACGTTCCCTCCAACGAATGGGGCATGGACATCTGGAATGAGCCGATCAGCTACAAGAAGGGAGCCGCCTATCTCGGCGCAGGCTTTACCATCAAGCCGCTCTTCGAAGACCATATCGGCAGCCTCAAGGCGATCGACCCCAATACCGGCGAGATCAAGTGGGAGTACAAGAACGGCGCGCCGCTTTGGGGCGGGGTGATGACTACCGCCGGCGGTCTCGTCTTTTTCGGAACGCCCGAAGGCGATTTCATCGCGCTCGACAACCAGACCGGCGAGGAACTCTGGAAATTCCAGACGGGTTCCGGGATCGTCGGGCAGCCGGTGACCTGGGAACAGGATGGCGAGCAATACGTCTCGGTGATTTCCGGCTGGGGCGGCGCGGTGCCTCTTTGGGGCGGCGAAGTGGCCAAGAAGGTCAATTACCTCAACCAAGGCGGCATGATCTGGACGTTCCGCTTGCCCAAAGAGCTCGCATCGCTGAACTGAACCGGTGCCGGGCGGAAACGCCCGGCTTTCTCCTTTTTCCACGGGCCGGACCGGCCGATGAAGACGGACGAAAACCATGTTATGCTATCGCCAGCCTTTTCGGGAATTTCGGTTAATGTCTGTTCCAACCGTCGAGAAGCCCGTGCTTACGCTGAAATCGGCGCTGATCGTTGATGATCACCCGTTGTTCTGTGATGCGCTGGCAATGACCCTGACGGGCCCTGTCGGGATTCCGGAGGTGGAGGCCGTCGGTACTCTGGAGGCCGCGCTGGCCAGACTGGAGACCGGCCCTCTGCCGGACGTCGTGGTGCTCGACCTCAACCTGCCCGATGTCAACGGGCTCGACGGTGTGGTGCGTCTCCGGCGCGCGGTGGCGGACACACCGATCGTTGTCGTCTCATCGCTCGATGAGATCCGCGTGGTGCGCGCCTCACTGAAAGCGGGAGTGAACGCTTTCGTGCCAAAACACGCCTCGCGCGAAGAGTTTCGCGAAGCCTTCTCGGTCATTGCACGCGGCGAGATCCATGCGAGCCGCATGGCGCTCGAAGCCTCGACGCCGACGCCGTCCGAAGAAGCAGTCAAACGGCTGGCGCTGCTGACACGCCAGCAGGCGCGGATCCTGCAACTCGTCTGTGCCGGCCGGATGAACAAGCATATCGCCTACGAGCTTTCGATCGCCGAAACCACGGTCAAGGCGCATATTACTGCGATCATGCGCAAACTTGGCGTGCAAACCCGCATGCAAGCCGTCCTGTTCGCCCAGGAGGCAAGTTTCAGTACGATGGTGAACGACATCTGAAAACAGTCGATCGGTCCCTACTTCGCGCTGGCATGACCGTCGGCAGATGCTTTAGACTTGATAGCGGGGGAAAGGCGGAGGAGGCCACCACCCGTGGAGGAACAGTTCGTCGCGCGTGCGTCCGTTTCAGCGCACGCGACCTGCCCGATCGAGCACCTGGCTGCAAGCCTCGGCCCCGGCCCGTTTTCACTTGTCCTGCTCTTCGTTTCCCCCGAGGCCAATATGGTTGCGACCGTCTCGCATGCGGCACGAGCCTGGCCGGGCGCCCGCATCGCCGGCTGTACCACGGCGGGCGAAATCTCCGGTGCAGGCTATGATGAGGGGAGCATCGTCGCGGTCGGCTTTCATGCCCGCCATTTTGCTGCCGAGATATTGCTTGTTCCGGATCTCTCGAGCCTCGTTGCAGGCAGACTTTCCGATGCGCTGCTGCATATTCGCCAAACGCTCGCTCGCGAAAATGGACATCTTCCGGAAGAGTTTGCCTTGCTTCTGGTCGATGGCCTCTCGACCCGGGAAGACGAGCTGGCCTCGGCGCTCGCCGCGGGCACGGGGGCCATGCCGCTGATTGGCGGTTCGGCGGGCGACGGCGCCCGTTTCCGCGAGACTTTCGTCTTCGACGGCGACCGGCTTCTTGCAAACGCCGCCGTGATCTCGGTCATGCGTGGTACTTGCCCGATGCGCGCTTTCAAGATGGATCATATCAAGCCGACGGAGCGGCGGATGGTTGTGACCGAGGCGGATCCGGTCGCCCGCATCGTGCGGCGGATCAATGCCGAGCCTGCCGTGCGCGAATATGCCCGGCTCATCGGGATGCAGCCGGAGAGCGTCAACGCGCTGACTTTCGCAATCCATCCCCTTACGGTCCGCATGGGCGAGCGTCACTATGTTCGCGCGATCCAGCGGGTTCTGCCCTCGGGAGAGCTTCTGTTCTTTTCCGCAATCGATGAGGGCATGGTCCTGACGATCGCGGAGCCCCGCGATCTTGTGGGCCACCTAGCAAACGAGCTGCAGGCGCTGAAGCAACCGCGAGACCCGGTCGCGGTCCTGGCCTTCGACTGCGTTCTGCGGCGGATCGAGGCTGAGGAAACGCAGATGTCGGGGCGTGTCTCGGAACTGTTGCGGGACCATGGCGTGATTGGCTTCTCGACCTATGGCGAGCAGATCGGCCCCATGCACGTCAATCACACGATGACCGGACTCGCCTTCTATCCACCCGGCACGATCGTCTCTGGAACCACCACATGAACAAACGCATCTCCGATGGCCTTCTCAATCCCGCCGATGGCGAAGCGCGCAACCTCGAAAAAATGCTCGAGATCGCCGACGCCCTGATGCGTCATGTCGAGCAGAGTTCGGGAGACCGGGGAGCAGCCTTCGAGCAGTTTCGCCGCGCAGCCATCCTCGAGGAGCGCGTCCGACAGCGCACGCGTGACCTCGAAGCAACGCTGAAGCAACTCAATGACGCCAACGGCGCCGCCGAGCGAGCGAGACGTGATCTCTCGCAGGCAATCGAGGCGATCGAAGAAGGCTTTGCCCTTTTTGATCAAGCGGAGGTGCTTGTTCTTTGCAGTTCGCGGTTCTGTCGCGATCTTGGTGACGTGCGTCGGAAGCTTACGCCGGGGATAACCTTTGCCGACTATGTCGAGGCCGTCAGCCGTTCCAAGCTGCTGGCTCTTCCCAAGGGAGTGACGCCAACTGCCTGGGTGGCGGAACGCATGCGGCTGCACCGGACCCGGCAAGTCTTCAACGTGGGGCTGACCGGCGACCGCTGGCTCCAAGTCAGCGAACAGCGCACCGCGGACGGCGGCACCGTCGTCCTTCAGACCAACATCACCGACATTATTCGCAGAGAACGCTCCGAACGAGGCAAGCTGCTGAACGATCAGGCGCGCATGATCGGCGCCACGCTGGAGCACATCAACCAGGGTGTGGGCATCTTCGATGCCAATCGCCGGTTAGCCGGATGGAACAGTCGGTTTGCACATCTTCTGGATATTCCACCGCGATTGTTGCGGCGGGGAACGCCGTTCAGATTACTGGCCAGCCGCATCGCCCGTACAGCAACCATCGGCAAGGGCTTTCCTGTCGACGTACTGACCCATTGGGTTGATGGCACGCTGCCACGCGGCCCGCTTTCCTTTGAACTCGAGCATTCCTCCGGAATGATACTGGATGTATTCGCGCAGGAGATGCCGGGACGGGGATTTGTGATGTCGTTCGCCGACGTCACCCGCGAGCGCCATGCGATACAAGCGATGATGCGCGCCAACGCCACGCTCGAGGCGCGTGTGGCATCCCGCACGGGAGACC
>DATGWU010000028.1:0-3985 GCA_035299345.1 Rhizobium sp. | reverse complement strand
ACGCGCAAGCGGCGAGGGCACGGTGTTGATGAGCGCGATGGTCAGCGCGCCGCCGGTCCGGCTTCCCTCGGCCATGGCGACGATATCGGGACTCGCCCCCGACTGCGAGACGGCAAAGGCTGCCGCCCGGCCGAGTTTCATCGGCGCGCCGTAGATCGAGGCGAGCGACGGGCCGAGAGAGGCGACCGGCAGGCCGAGCTCCAGTTCGACCGCATATTTCAGGAAATGGGCCGCATGGTCGGACGAGCCCCGGGCTATGGTGACGACGACGCTCGGGTCACGCTCCCGCAGCGTGTGGCCCGCTTCCGAAATTTCACGCGCCGAGCGCTCCAGCAACCGCGCCGCGGCAACCGGGATCTCGTCGATTTCCTCTCGCATTTTTGTCGGCATCGGTTTGTCCGGATGAGGTGTTCTAAGGAGCGCCGATCGTGAGTTCGGCAACGAGGTCATAGGCATCGCTGCGGTAGAGCGCGCGCGACATCTCCATGACGCGGCCGCTCTCGAGATAGGCGATGCGCTGCACGGCGAGCGCCGCCGAGCCGGGGGGCACGCCGAGAAGCTTCGTCTCCTCGTCCTTCAGCACGACCGCGGATATACGCTGGTTGGCCCGGATCGGACGGAACCCGCGCGAAAGCAAGAGCTTGTAAAGCGAATCCTCGACCGCGTTCGGATCCGGCAGGATGTCCTCGGGCAGGCTCGTGCGTTCGAACGCGATCGGCATATCGTTCGCCGTGCGCACCCTGACGAGGCGCGCGACGTGCGCTCCCCCGACAAGCCCGAGCATCATCGTTTCCTCCGCGGTCGGGAAGGAGAGGTCCCGCTCGATCCAGATCGAGCCGGCCACCATGCCGCGCCGCCGCATGTCCTCGGTAAAGGAGGTCAGTTGGCTGAGCGGTTGCTGCATACGCGGCACCGGCGTCACGACGAACGTGCCCGAACCTCTCCGCCGAACCAGAAGCCCCTCGGCGACGAGATCATCGATCGCCTTGCGAACCGTCACGCGGCTGATCTGGGCGACATCGGCAATGTCCCGCTCCGCGGGGAGGGCGTCGCCATGCTTCAACCGACCCGAGGACATTGCATCCTGGATCATCTTCTTCAATCGCACATAGAGGGGGCCGCCACGAACCGTCTGCAACTGCTCAAGGGGAAGTGTCTCGCTCATGACTGGTGTGTGCCCCAAGCGTGAATGGGGAACAAGCGCCAATTGCCGGCAAAACTCAAAATTGTCACGGCGGTCATCGGCGCCTTTCTGGTTGTCGTTTGTGGTATAATACCAACTAGCAACCTTTGCCGCAAATGGTTTTGCCAAATGCTACCAAATTGTTGATAACTGAAGAAAGATACCGTGAAAATCAGCAACTTAGGCGATCGATGGATAAAAATCGGCCGTATACGGTAGACGATTGGGCTCTATTTGGTATTGTGAATTAACCATTTGGGCAGATGCGGCGCAAAGAAACGGCGCAAAGACATCGAACGAATGCGAGTTTGCTGAAATGAAAATGGATTTCATGGAATGCCGGATGCGCATCGTTTCGAGTTGACGAATGTGTAGTGCTGGCGCAATCTGTGAAAAATAATTGCGAATAACAGGGAACGAAGCCATGAAAGTCGCCGTCGTCGGGTTGGGATTCCGTCTCGGCTATCTGGGACGAATACTCAGCGAGATCGACCCGGATTTCGAGATCGTCGGTTATGTCGATCCGGCACCGGCCGGTTTGGGGGCGCTCGAGGAGCGCGGCATTTCGCCCGGCCGGTCCTATTCGACGCCGGAGGCGCTGATCGCCGGCGAGCGATTCGATCTCCTGATGATCGGCTCGCCGAATCACCTCCATCTGGAGCACATCCGCATCGGGCTTGAGGCAGGGCTGACCGTCTTCACCGAGAAGCCGATCGTCGTATCGATCGAGGAGAGTTACGCGCTCGCCTCGCTGCTCGCGAAATACGGACACGACCGGCTGTTGGTCGGGCTCGTGCTGCGCTACTCGCCGCTCTATCGCGACCTGCGCAGAGCGCAGGCGGAGGGGCGTCTCGGCGAGGTCGTGTCGATAGAGGCCTCCGAGCATATCGAGCCGTATCACGGCGCCTTCTTCATGCGCGACTGGCGGCGTTACGGTCGCTACGCCGGCGGTTTCATGCTGGAAAAGTGCTGTCACGATCTCGACCTCTATAGCGGTGTCGTCGGCGCGCGGCCGCGCTTCGTCGCGAGCTTCGGCGGGCGCAAGAGTTTCGTGCCGGAGAATGCACCGGAGGCCGCCGGCGCCAACGATCTCGAAGTCTATCATCGCAAGCCGAGCGGCTGGATGGGGTCGGACCGGGTCTTCGACAGCGACGCCGACATCATCGACTACCAGACCGCGATCGTCGAATACGAGAACGGTGCCTCGATGACCTTCCACACCAATCTCAACGTGCCGGACCAGTTCCGCCGTTTCTGCGTGATCGGCTCGAAGGGCATGGCGGAGGGCGATTTCGTCCGCGGTTACATGAATGTCCACGACGCCCGCACCAACGAAAAGACGGTCGCCAACACCTACACGGCGCCATCGGAGGAGTCGCAGCACTACGGCGCCGACGAGCAGATGGCGGCCGACGTGCTCGCTTTCGTCAAGGACGGGCGTCCGCAGCCAGTTTCGGCCATCGACGCCCTCGAAGCCGGTATCCTGGCGCTCGCGATGGACGAGGCGCGGCTCGGCCGCAAGGTTGTCGATCTCGCGCCAGTATGGGCGACGTTCGACGCTTGTCTCCAGGGGCGCGAGGTTTCGCTCGCCGCCCGTTCCGCCTGAGGCGCGCCATGCAGGCCAGACGAAGCGCCATCATCTTTGCCTGGTTGCTGCTCGCGCCGGCGATCCTCTACGTCGCCGCGATCGTCGCCTATCCGCTGGTCGACACAGTGATCCTGTCGTTCACCGATGCCTCGCTGAAGCGCGTGACGAATTGGGTCGGCTGGGTGAACTACGACAAGATCTTCAACGCGACTTTCGCCGAAGTCATCCTGCGAACCTTCGTCTGGACCTTCTTCTCGGTGACGATAAAGATGCTGATCGGCACCTTCGGCGCGACGATGCTGAACGCCGCAGTTCCGGGCCGCGCAATCTTCCGCGTGCTGACCATGCCGCCGTGGATCGTCCCGATGGCGATCGGGATCTTCATGTGGGGCTGGATGTACAATGGCCAGTTCGGCATGATTTCCGGCCTCCTGCAACGTTTCGGCTTCGTTGACGGACCGGTCGCCTTCCTTGCCCACGGTTCGACCGCCTTCTGGGCGACGATCTTCACCGACGTCTGGATCGGTGTGCCGATGGTGACGCTCTACATGCTCGCCGCCATCCAGGCCATTCCGCAGGATCTCTACGAAGCCGCCTGGACGGACGGCGCCGGGCGCTTCTACCGCTTCCGCCGGATCACGCTGCCGCTGCTGCTGCCGGCCATGATCACCATGTCGATGATCTCGCTGATTTCGACCTTCAACTCCTTCGACATCATCTGGATCCTGACCCAGGGCGGGCCGACCGGCGAAACGACGACGATGATCATCGACACCTACCGCACGGCGATCGGGTCGAAGAAATACGGGGAGGGTGCTGCCCGCGCGGTGCTGATCTGCATCTTCCTGTCGATCTTCTGCATCGCCTACTTCCGCGTGACCAGCCGCCTTGCCGTCGGAGAGAAGCGATGAGACAGCCGAATTCCATGATCAACCGCTACCGGTGGTACGAGATCGTCGGCATCTATACCGGGATCGCGATCTTCCTCACCTTCGTGCTCGCGCCTTTCGTCGAAGGCTTCCTGGTTTCGCTGAAGCCGCTCAGTCAGCTCTTCTCCTCGCCCTACCGCTTCTGGCCGGAGAACGGCTCGTTCGAGGCCTACCGCACCATGTGGGTCAGCGTTCCGGGCTTTGCCCGCTACATATTCAATTCCTTCTTCATTTCCGGCGTGGCGACGCTGGTCGTGCTGCTTCTCGTGGTCCCCGCCGCCTATG
>DATGWU010000027.1:0-1809 GCA_035299345.1 Rhizobium sp. | reverse complement strand
CGCGAACCAAAGGCCCGCCCGCTTGGCAATCTTGCGGCACTCTTCCTTGAGCCGGCCTTCAGGTGTTCGCGCTGCCACGGATCGCCTCTGTCAATTCATCCAGGGCTTGACCGAGCTTTGCCAGGCCCTTCCGGATTCCGGTTCCATTGTAGCCGGGATACGCGATTTTCGGCATAGGCTCCATCACGCAAACGTCCTTGCCGAGATCGCGGAACTTGTCGTCGAGCCACACGGCCCAAGCGCAGTTCATCAGCGGCGAGTTGCCGCGCTCGTCCTTGAGAAAGGCGAGGCGAAACGTCAGCGGGAAGAAGAAAGCAGGCTGGCGCGCCCGCCATAGCGGCAGCCGAGAGACAGCGTTCCAATAGTCGATCTTCATCAGGCACGCGACGTTCGGGGTGTAGCTCAGGGCCTTCTCAATAAACTCAGCGGCCATGCTGAAAGGCGGGTTCATCACAATCATGTCCGGTCGCGGCTCCCACCCGAGCTTCGTGGTCACGTCATCGTTTAGAAAGTCGATCTCGCCGATGCCCTGGCCGGTATCGCGAATATCCGTGGAAGTAACTTCGAACCCATGCCATTCGAGCACCCGAACCATGTCCATATCGCCACAGCACGGGTCCCATAAGGCCGCTCCATCCGGGAAAGCAGTCTTGATGATCGGCATGAGCGACTCGGTGCCCTCATAAGGCGTAGGATAGAAATCAGAGGGCTTGCGATCCCACCGCTTGTAGCTCTCCTGGATCGCGCCAGCCAGGCCGCCGCTCAGCTTCTCCGGGACCACGGCCGGCGTGATCTTGCCGGGGCACTTGATCCCGCGCTTAGCAGCGGCGTCCTGGAAACGAGCGTCGTCCGTTACGTCCTCGCAGAGTGCGTCGTCGGTGAACTCATCCCAAAAGAGGGAATCGCTTTCGGGGTGGTAGAAGAGGCGCATTCGTCGGTCCTTTTCAGTTTCCAATTGCAGCTACGGCATGTCACGTCATGCGGCTCGTCGGTTCGCAGGCTCTCGGGCGGCCATGCCTGACCGCACAGCGTTCGTCCGGTTGTGTGATCTCGAAGATGAACGCGCGGATCGCGGCTCTTGCCCATCGTCAGTCCTTCCGGTAAATCTCGCCCTCGTAGCCAGCGGCTCCTAGGGGCATATCGGCACACCAAGCGATCTTCTTCGACATAAGTTTTTCGAGCCTCTTCTGTGTGAAGAAGTTGTCGCCAGCCTTGTGCTCGGCCACGATCTCGTCGTGGACGTGCAGAACGATGTTAAACCCTTCGTCTGCCGCCGCAAGCAGCCCTTCGCGCAGGATATCACGAGCAATGGCCTGGACGAAGTTTTCGATGAACTTGCCGCCATGCGAATGAATCCTGATCCACTTCTTGCCGTTCTGCTGCTTGCCCATGTACGAGATCGAATCCTTCTCGAAGGTCTTCGTCTCGTTGGTCTTCGGGTCCACCCATTTGATCTTGCCCTTGCGGACGCGAGGATGGAGATACCACAGCTTCCGCCCACTCGGCAGTTCTGCCGTCAGGTAAGGCTTCTCCATGCGGAAGCGGATCGGACCAACTTTCGTGCGACGCCCGGTGCGGATCGTGTGGGCAATCGCATCCTCATAGTCGTACCATGCGTTCACGATTTCCTTGTATTCCGCGCGGAACACTTTCACGGAGCGGTGCGAGTCTTCTTTCGAGAGGGCGATTCCCATGTTCTCGGCGTAGCCCCACAGGCCCGTCTTCTTGCCCTCCATCATCGCGCCGCCGCCCAAGCGGTAGCCGCCGCCGAGCACGGCCGGCTTAGCGTCGCTACGCTGGCTCTTGGTC